>RGTL01000175.1 GCA_010025385.1 Gammaproteobacteria bacterium
ACCATACCCAGCCGGGCTGTGCGGTCAATCGCGCGACCTTAACTGAGCCCACATTGACAATCTCCATGGTGGTTTTTTCCGGGGCCCGCAGTTCATCAGGTGATGAAAAATCAATTTTTTGTACGCCTGTACCCATGATTACTCTCCTTTGTTATTAACCTTCGACGATAACACAAAAGGAAGTCGCGAATCTGACGCCGATCCACTGAGCGCCTGGATCCGATCCCAGGTAGAAGCGGGTATTGAGAGGACCCCGGTCGTGCGCTGCCGATGTTCACGCTCTCTCTCACCTGGAATTTCCACCCTGTCAAAACCCGGAGCCGGCGGACAAGCGCGCAGCTCAGCGAGAATTTCCTCTGCCACAGCCCCGACCCCCTGTCGTTCTCGAAAATGGGCAGCGTTCATCGTAATCAATAGCCAATGACACTCGGTCGTCGCAGGGCCCAACATGGCTTCACCGATCAACTCGCCGATCAGTGCAAGAGCGTACCCTTTATGCTCTCCTGACGGCAGAATAGCGCCACCTGAGAAATAGTCCTCAGGCTTTCGGGTCGGACGCCCACCAGAATCAATGACGCAATTTTCAGGCAACAGAGCGCCAGCGCTTCTTGCTGCGTAAATCCAACCGCCCGCAATTTTCGAGGTCGCAAAATCCAGAACGACGGGACCCCGGTGGCCGCCAGGAATACCGACACACCAGGGGTTGGTGGGTAGCATCGCCTTCGCGCCGCCGTGAGGCGCCACCTGGCGCCAGATTTTCCTATTACCACCGCCTACGCATATGGTCAGAAAGCCGGCTTGTGCCGCATGATCCGCGAATGCACCATGACGACCCGTGTGACCCACATGGCGTACCGCGAGCGCCGAGATCCCTGTCTTCTCGGCCTTACTCATGCCCTGCGAATAAGCAAGATGCATTGCGGGGATACCAATGCCCTCATGGCCGTCCACCTCCCACACGCCCGGAGCGCGCTCACAAAACTCGGGTTCACCTCGTGGATTCATGTAGCCACTCTTGAACTGTTCGACATATTGAAGAGTGCGCATGACACCATGACTTTCAACCCCGCAAAGACTGGCATCTATCAGGTGCTCAGCGATCTGCTGGCTGATATTTTCACTGCAGCCCGAGGCACAGAAGATGCGCTTAAGCACCTCAAAGGCTTGGTCCGACGCAACAGAAACCCGGGGGGTATCAGGGTCGAGCTTCGTGTTAAAGGAGGACACAGGCAGGTTCTAGATTTGCGGATAAAAATACTGCAAAGCGATAAATAGCCCCACTCCAATGATGACACCCGGAAAAATGCGCTTTCCCGTCAAGAAAAAACAGGCGAGGCCAGTTGCAAACGACAGGAGACGGACGGTGAGCGAGACTTCAACCAGTGGGCCAATCGGCATCACAATCATTCGAGCAATCAAACCACCCAGCATGGCATAGGACACCACAGTCACCCATAAAAACACCGGACTGTCCGTAGTGATTTTTGTCGCAAAGATCACACCAACTGCCCGCCAGACGTAGGTGGCCCCTATTCCGCCGAGGGTCAGCAAGATAAGCGTGATGGACCTATCCATCATCAAAGCGCTTTGGAGCGTCCTCGTCTGTCAATTAAAAACGCAAGCGTGCCGCCCACCGCTCCGGTTAGCAGAAGATCAAGATCCGGCGCGATCGCATGAAAAAAAAGGCCCAGTGGCGCGCCCACCAGTAAGGCCGTGACAGCGGATCGGCTGGTCACGCCGGCGAGCAATACGGCGAAGAAAAGCGGATTCATGAAAATGAGCCCCAAGGCTATCTCATGCGGCACCAGCTTCACAGTGACAAAACCGATGACGGTTCCCAATACCCCGGAACCCATGCAAATAACACCAAACAGCACGTAATACCTACGGCGAAGCTCAGGCGTGATGTCCGGAAAACGCCTCAGACCTGCCGCCCACGAATTAATAGAGAGCATCTGTGCCAGTACAAAGCGCGACGCCACGTTGGAGGAGCGACTCGGCATCAGAGGCATAAACGAAACAACCATGGGCAGAAATCTTGCGTTAGCAAGGGCTACGCCCAAAACGACAAAAAATAGTGAGGCACCCGCGACATGCATCTCGACCAGGGTCAACTGTCCCGGTAAACCCCATATGCCCGCGGTCAACGCAACCGCCATCAGCAGCGGCAGATCGCTCTGGTGAACAAGCGATCCAAAGCCAATCATGCTAAAGAGAAGCGTGAACGCCGGAAAGCTAATGGCATCACGACACGCCAGGCGTGATACCTCGCTGGGATCAACGATCATGCCAACCCGCGCCCGCTGTCGAGTCATACGACTGCCGATCGCTAGAAGCGACCGGAATTAAAGTCCCGTATAGCCTGCTCGATTTCGCTTCGGGTATTCATAACAAACGGGCCATACCGAGCAACCGGCTCATGCAACGCCCTCGCTGCAACCAGCAGAAACCGTGCGCCTGTCGATCCGGCATGAATCATCACGCGCTCGCCTTCTCCCAGAATACCGAGTTCCCGCGAGCGAAGTGTGCCGTCGCCGTCAGATTCACCAAACTGCACATCACCCTCAATAGCGAACACAAACGCGCTGTGCTGTGCTGGGATCATTTCCTCAAAAATGGCGCCGGCGGGTAATTCGACATCAAGGTAGAGCGGACGAGTTACGACGCCGCTCACCGGGCCAGTCGTGCCAGCGGATGTGGTGCCGGTGATGACGCGAACCGTGCCGCCAGACGAATGACGCTCAGCGGGTATCTGCGCAGCGGGATACTCGTGATACGCCGGCTCACACAGCTTATCCGATGCAGGCAGGTTCACCCACAGCTGGAAGCCGGCCAGGCGTCCGTCTTCCTGCTCGGGCATTTCCGAGTGCACGATACCCCGCCCGGCGGTCATCCATTGGATACCGCCTGTTTCTATAACGCCGCTGTGTCCGGCGTTGTCGCCGTGACGCATTTTTCCGGCCAGAAGATACGTGACCGTCTCGAAGCCGCGATGCGGGTGAGAAGGAAACCCCGCGATGTAATCATCCGGATCGTCCGATTCAAAGAAATCGAGCAGTAAAAATGGATCGAGTTCGGATAAAAAGTGAGACCCGATGTAGCGCGTCAAGCTTACACCGGCGCCATCCGATGTGGCCTGACCGGGCACGACTCCTTCCAGACGGCGAATGTTTCCTGTTTCACTCATAACACGCGCTCCTTCTTTGATTGGGTTTGCCGGGCTACCGCAACATGCGACCTGGGCTCTTTAAGCGAGACCGCATTAGGCTTGAATTCTTGATCAGGCTAGCTGTCGAACCATAATCCATCCGGATCGTCAGGCCAGACACCCAGATGGGGGCCATGGGCCTGGAATCCAAGCAACCGTTGGACTTCGTCGGATTGGCTGGCGACCGCTTCCGGACTCAGAGCCAGATACTGATTCTCTTCTTGACGCAACCAGCCTAGGGCATAGGTGTTCACTACCGCCTTTCTGGGCTGAGATGAATGATTGGCGCCACCACCATGGATAGTTGATCCTAGATACATAACCACGGAACCTTTTGGCATGATCGCCTGAGCAACGGGCAACGAATCATCATCCGACAGCGCATCAAGATCCGAAGTGCCCATCACGATGCGTGTCGCGCCGTTTTCCTCGCTAAAGTCATCCAGAGCCCAAAGGGCTGAAATCTGAAGCTCAAAAGACAATAGATCCACTGGATAAATAGTCTCGATGCAGAACCTGCTCTTTCTCCCCGGGAAGAATCTCGATCGCCGACGTGCTTCCCACTTGCACAACCTCGCAGTTGGGTTTCAGAACCGCCTCTGCAGCCGCGACCACTACCGGATTGGCCAGCATCGTGCCAAATGTCTCTGAATGACCGGCGAGGGCGCCGAGCCGTCGCGTGCTGTATCCATTGAAGTCATTTTCAAAGACATGGCCTTGATGATCGAAAGCCGGGCGTAAATCATCGCTGATGGCGTCAATGATTCGGGACTCCAAGAGCGATTCAACAATCACCGCACCGTGATGGATAAGCGCATTTGAAATGTCTTGCCGGTCGTGCCCGGCTGCAAACGTTGGAATCACTTGGTTTGTTTCCCAATTACTTCGATACCGGCGTGCGGCTATCCAGTGATCCTATCCGCTGGGGTGCACAGACGGCAACCTCAGCCTTTCCGAAGGGAAT
>RGTL01000176.1 GCA_010025385.1 Gammaproteobacteria bacterium
GGACGATGGATTCGGATAATTCAGATATCCTGACGAGCTGGTGTCTCGCTGGTCACGGTATTGCCATGAAAGATATATTTGAAGTAGCGCCGTATCTCAAAGACGGCAGACTGGTGGAAATCATGCGCGAGTACCCGCCGGTGTCTTATCCCATCATGGCCTTATATCCGCACAGCCAGTATTTGCCGCCGCGAGTGCGGCTTTTTATTGATTTTCTGGCTCAAGAATTTGACGACGCCGCGAATTGGAGTTGAGTGTGTCTCGCTGACGCATTTCCCCTAAAGAAACAGGCCTTTCGTGATTTTCGGCTCAATTGGTTAAGAAGCGGTAACATGGGGAGGGATAGATAACGGACGACAAAGTTCGCGTGTAAGAAGCGATCTCAGTCGGTGGCTTCTTGAGATGCCTGTCGGAAAGATGTGATGAAGCGAATTGATGCCAGAAATTTTTCTTTCGCGCTGACTATGCTTGGACTGGTCGTTGGTTTCGGCCCGCATTCTGTAGGCGCGGACGAGCTCAAGCCGGCAAGCCAAGAGACACCTATTATCGTTTACACACGCCAGGCGCCAGGTCCTGATGAGGATGGCCCGGGAAGAATGCTGCTGGAGCAGGTTGAAGAGGGCAAGACGGTACGAGTGATCGCGGGCGTCGACTTTGACATGGTCGCCCCCCATGAGCTGGTGGCAAGCGATGTTGGAGCCCAGGCGAGAGACCTCGAGGCGATGCAGAGTGCCGTCATTCGCAGGGTCTTTGAGGCCGGCGAGACGCAAGGGGTCCTTTGGAAGTTTAAGGACATTCCGTTTTTGACGCTGGAGGTCACGCGAGCAGAACTGCGGCGTTTGTTGCTCGATCCGCAAGTTGTCACCGTGCAGGAAGACGGTGTGTCTCAGTCAATGCTCAAGGAGAGCACCGATGTCATCCAAGTGGATAAGGTATGGCATGGCAGGCCGACCTTACGGGGTCAGGGCCAGGTGGTGGCGGTGCTCGATACAGGCACTAATCACGATGTACTACTCAAAGGACGCGTCGTTGCCGGTGCATGTTTTTCGACCAACTACTGGTACTACCCTTCGGAATCACTTTGCTCCGGACGAGTACGCGCGCAGACCGGCCTTTCCGCTGGGCGGAACTGTGCCACGACGATTAGTGGGTGTGATCACGGCACGCATGTAGCAACTATTGCAGCAGGGGCCAGTGATTCCCTGCAGGGTGTGGCGCCTGAAGCCGGAGTAATCCGGGTGCAAGTCTTCTCTAAATTCACCAGCACTTACTGGTGCGGAGGCCGAGCGCCATGCGTGATGTCGTTTGGCTCTGATCAGATTCGGGGGCTTGAGTACGTGTATAGCCTGCGGAATACTTTTGATATTGCAGCCGTGAATATGAGTCTTGGTGGCGGTTATTACGCCTCTGCCTGTGATCGTGCCGCGCCGGCTATCGCCTCAATCATCAATCGACTCACAGGTGCGGGTATTGCAGTGGTGATCGCTGCCGGCAATAGCGGGTCTGATGGCTACATCAGTTATCCGGCGTGTATTCAGAACGCTATTGCTGTGGGGAGCTCGAACAAGTCGGACGGGTTGTCCCGGTTTTCAAATCACTCTACGTTGATTGATCTTCTGGCGCCCGGCGAGGGCATTACGGCTGGTGTTCCATCGCGCGCCTACAGAAGCATGAGCGGTACGTCCATGGCCGCACCTCACGTCGCGGGCGCGTTCGCTGTGCTCAGAAGTTACGACCCAAATGCCAGCGTGGCGGAGATATGGACCGCTCTCGCGTGCACAGGTGAGCCCATTGTGCGAGGTGGCGTGAGTCGTAATCGAATTGACCTGCGCAGCGCGCTTGAGTTCTTAAAAAACAAGATGGGCAGCTGTGCCAAAAAAGAGGACTCCTCTGCTCCCGACTGGATGCCGCGACACGGCTGGTTTTAATGCGTACCTTCAGGGCGAGATCCACATCCAGTCGGCCGACGTGGCTGCAATTTGCAGCACGGCTGGCTGGCGCGCTCGTTCTTTACATGAGTTTTTTTGGTTTTGCCGCGTTTGGACAGCAGATTGATGAAGAGACAGCGTTATTACGTTCGATTCAGACTCTTGAAAGCCTGCGCTACGAGATTACCCAAGAGCAGAATCGATATGAAAATTCCCCACCGCCAACCGATGAAGCAACTTTAAAGACTTGGCGTGGAATTGGGGAGGACATGGCCGCCACGCTTGAAGAGATTGACCTGGCGTTGAGGATTCATCGTCAACAGTATTTGGAATTGAGTGGCCAGCCGCAAATCCCAAGGCCTGAAGATATGCCGGCACTTTTGCCACAGTAAAAAGGATGTGGCGCGAACGGCTTAAACGGACGGTAGCGCTGGTCTTTTTTTGCGCATGGTTTGCGAGCGCACAAGCGGATCCTGGCCCACTGGCCCAAAGCCCGATTTTGACTGCGGCGGCGAGCCCTCCAAATATTCTCCTTGTGATCGACGACTCGGGTTCCATGGGGTGGCGTCGAAGCGGTCAGCCGGTGACGCCAATGTATCAGGCGCAAGAGGCGGCGATTTCGTTGTTGGATTCGCTGTCGAATGTTCGGGTCGGTGTCGCATCCTTCAGCCTCTATAACTTCGGTGGCGAACTCGATCAGCCGGTCGTGGATCTGGAGTCAAATCGGGAGCAAATTTACCGCGCCATTCGCGGTCTTCGCCCAGGTGGTGGTACACCGCTGGTGAGTACGCTCCAGCATATGGGGCGCTACTTGGTTGGCTTGGGTGGCCCGATCAATCCAGGGAACAGTTCCGCCACCAGCTGTGCGGTAAATGGCCAATATCGAGGTGCTCTTACGATACGTCCTGACACCACGCGCGACGCTTACTCGGTGGATCAGGTGTTCCCGTCGCCACCAATGAAGGGCTGGCGTTCTGCGCGTGACGAATCTCCCATTTGTTTTTGGTGCCAGAAGAACTTCTTGATTCTGCTCACGGATGGTTGGGGCTGGGGTAGCACCTCGCGCCCCCTGCGAAATTACTGTCCCACGTGTTATCACCCGCTGATAAGCGTAGCGGCGGCTCTTAATGACATTGACCTTCGGCCTGACATCAATGAATTTGACGGCAGCGACGCGAAGAACAATCTGGTCACCTATACGATTGGTTTCCATACCAGTCAGGCTTTACTGAAAGAGGCGGCGAAAAAGGGCGGAGGCCTCTATTTTGAAGCCGACAACGAAGAGGCGCTGAGGTCCGCATTTTCAAAAATCGGAGACGATATCCTGGCGCACACCAGCGGCTCTGGATCGGCAGCAACGTTCAGTACCAGCTTGCTGCAGAAAGGCACGGACTTATACCTCACCACCTTTAACACAGAGAATTGGACCGGAGATTTGATTGCTGGACGCCTGAATTCAGCTGGCGGTGAACCCACCAAGCGGTGGTCTGCTGCCGAGTGGCTTGATCGGTCATCTCGCCCGGATTCGCGAGTGATGATGACCTGGAACAGCGCGGAAGAGCGATCGGACTCGGTGTGCAGTGGACCGGCATCCGGAAGCGCGAAACGTGGTGGAGTTCCCTTTCGGTGGGATGACCTATCGGCGTTAAAGAGGGCAGATCTTTTAAATCTCAGCGGCGCTTCCGGTAGCCTGGTTTATGAGCGAAAGTGGGGTCGGCAGGGCTCTGGCGCCGGTCGATTCGCCCTGCCCTTCGATGTGGCAACAGATCGTGAGGCGAATGTTTTTGTCGTTGATTACAACAATCATCTGATCCAAAAATTCGATAGTGACGGTAACTTTCTGTTGCAATGGGGAGGGCGCGGCTCACACGCGGAGAGCCTCGATTATCCAGTAGGCATAGCGACGGATTCGGCAGGAAACGTTTTTGTCGTTGAGCATGGTTCGCACCGGATCAAAAAGTTTTCGGGCGCGGGAGAGCTGCTCGCCACCTTCGGCGGCTATGGCTTGGGTGCAGATCAGCTGTATTACCCATTCGATGTAGCAATCGATTCGGCCGGCAACTTTTTTGTCGTGGAATTGCAGAGTCATCGAATTAAGGTCTTTGATGCATCGGGCCGATACCTTCGTGAATGGGGCGGTCGGGGAACCGCGCCAGGACGTTTTTCGACCCCTAACCGAATCGCGATTGATGGGGGGGATAACGTGTATGTCT
>RGTL01000177.1 GCA_010025385.1 Gammaproteobacteria bacterium
AAATAACGTGACAAATCCCGCACCATCTGAAGATATTAACGATATCTCCGATCTGCTTAGCGCTTACGGAGCAACCTATGAAGGCGAGGCGGTCGTGGGCGATGTAGAGTTCGCGTCGCCCGTGGGCGACGGCGGGGACGGTCGGATGAACTATCCCTACTGGTTAAGAGTAAATCGCCAAGGGTTGTCTGAGTCACATCCCACCACAGCAAATCTCAATGAGCTCCTCATGGTTGAGCCAGGTGCGTTTGCTGTCTCGCCGACGGCAGGCGCGGACTTACTGGTCAGCACCACAACGCAATCAAATATCTATCCTCGCGAGGAGTTTTCGCTGCAGTCTCCCGGTGACTTGGCATCGGCGTTTGTGCCCGACGGTGAAAAGCGCATCCTTGCGTTGAGTTTGTCTGGACCGTTTCGGAGCCCCTACCCAAAAGAAAAGACAAACGCGGAAGCGGATCATCGAAGCGAGTCTGCAGGATCTTCAATGATATTCGCGGTCGCAGATGTGGATTGGATTTTTGATCCGTTTTCCGTGCAGCGCACGGTTGTCGGGAATGAGGTGGTGGTTCGACCCCTTAATGACAATCTGACCTGGTTGCTGAATATGGTTGAGTTCGCTACGGGAAGCGAAGCGCTTGTGCAGATTCGCTCAAGAGGTCAGTTACAGAGACCCTTCACGCGCGTCAGTGAGTTGTTTCGCCAGGCCCAGCTGCGACTTCAGGATCAGGAATCCGCGATGCTTGCTAAGGTAACCCAGCTCGAGCAGCAGATGGGAGCGTTGTCTGGCCAAACCCAAAATGTCGCGTTTGAAGACTTGCCTGAGACCGTTAAGCAGAAGTTTGGCGAGTTCCAAACTGACCTGCTCTCGGCCCGCCGAGCCTTGCGGGAGACCCGTCGCGAAATCCGCTCCGACGTGGAAAGCCTGGGCAGTCGCCTGACACTGATCAATCTCCTTGCCGGACCCTTTCAGATTTTGATCCTTGCAGCAGTGGTGTTTGCGGGTCGCGCAAGGTCCTCAGGATTCAAGCGCGCCCAATGACTCGACGAAAGCGGGCGCGATCAGATGCTTTTAGGCAACCTGTTTCGATTTCCCTCGAGCCGTTTTGGTAGAAGCGCCTGCGGTAGCAAAAAGCTCATCCATTGATTCACCCAGGAGATCCGCCATAGCCTGGGCCATGGGTAGCGGGGGCGAGACTTTTTCCCATATCAGGCCGACAGGTTTACTGACAATCGGATCTGTGAGTAAAACTTCTCGGGTACCAGGGAACGCGTTATTGGTCTCACTGAATCCTTTGGGTATGATTGTGGCGATATCCCCCTGCATGACATGGAAAGCCAGTTGAAAAATAGAGTTGCATTCCAACTGTGGGCTTGGTTTACGGCCAACGCTGTCGAACGCTTCATCCATCACCTCTCGCTCGCGCATGTTTGGAGCGAGCAGACCCAGTCGCAGCTCTGCCGCCTCGGCCCAGGACAAGCTGGAGCGATCTTTCGGCAGCATGTTGGTGGGCACCATGAGGCTTAACTGCTCTTCATACAGACTCATGGTGTTGAGCTTTTTCAGGGAAAACCCCTCAAGGTAGGTAATACCAACGTCGAGCTCGAAGTTGCGCAACTCGTTGATAAGCTTGTCGGAGCCAAGAAATTGAATATCGACGTCGACGAGGGGGTATAGTGACGAAAACAGACGATTAATGCGCGGCAGGACGGGAGAGCTGGTCGGCATGGCGCCTATGCGAATTCGTCCGTTCAGGTTGCGGCGCATAATCGCAAGTTCTTCGATCATACTTTTCTTGTCCGCCAGTAAGCGTTTTGCCCAACTCACAACACGTTCACCCTCTGGCGTAAAACCTTGGTAGCGCTGGTGACGAAGGATGATGGGCACATCCAGCTCAGCTTCAAGTTGCTGAAGGGCGCTCGAAAGACTGGGCTGGGAAACGTGACAGCGTTCAGCTGCCCGACCGAAGTGACCTTCTTGCTCCAACGCGATGAGATATTCAAATTGCCTCAAAAACATGATGACTGTCCCCGGTGTGGGCCGATCTCGTCCATTAGAATCTGCTATTTCTTTAATAGACAAAGCCGATTATTTTTTCTTTTCGATAGGTTTATAACTGTCTCCTATCAAAATCACAAGTGCTGCGGTATTTCTGATCTAGCGGATGCGGGTGAGTTCCGGCGTCCCAACCGTTGGGCAAAGCAATTAGCAATCACTCACAGCCGCCGGTCCGCATACACTACCGGACGGTCTTTTCTATTAAGGAGTGGGAGTAAGTCCTGGGAATCATTGCTCTGACCGTCACCGCTGCTGCGGTAATTCTGGTGGGTACGCTCATTGGCGCCATCGGTATTGGAGGCGTTCTTCTCGTGCCGCTGCTCACACTCGTCACCGGGATGGGCGTCCATGTCGCTATTGCCAGCGCGATGTTTTCGTATCTATTTACCGGAATCGTCGGAGCAGCTGAGTACGCGCGAAGAGGCACTGTCCAGTGGCGCACCGGTCTTTGGCTTTGCCTGGGCGGAATGCCCGGCGCTTATGTGGGTGCTCTAACAACCTGGATGCTGCCCTCTTCTGTTTTGGAGGTAGTAATCGGTTCGTTAGTGTTTGCGTCCGGCATCAAGGCGATGCGGCCCGCGAGCACAGAGGGTCTAACGCCTCGGGACGTTCATCCAGCGCTACTTCTCGTGATCGGTGTAGTGACAGGCTTTGGCTCGGCCATTACGGGCACGGGTGGACCGCTTGTTCTTGTACCGATTCTTCTTGCGTTGAAGGTAGCACCACTAGCCGCGGTGGGTCTGAGCCAGATCATCCAAATACCTATCGCGATCCTCGCCACATGGGGGAACGTAAGCTTCGGGCACGTGGATTTCAAAGTGGGTCTAATGCTTTCCGTATTGCTTGTGCTGGGCGTAATCATCGGCGCAAGAATTGCCCATCAGGTGTCCAAGCAGGCGTTAACAAAAGTTATCGCAGTCGCATTGCTGGGCGCTGGCGCAGCGATGCTCGCCAAGGTAGCTGGCTTTATTGGGTAGATAAGAATGGCCTTGTGTTTTGAGCGAGAGCGGGGTTTATCTTCGCAGCCGTGGCAGGACGCATTGGTATGTCGTCGGTCGGCCACGCTCTTTGATTTCTCATTCATGTTTTCTGCACGAATCTCGGGTCCAGATGCGGCCTTCGCTATTGAGCGCTATCTGGGGCGACCTGTTTCCGATATGGCTCTTAACACCATCCGTTACGGCGTGCACTCAGATGCGCGAGGTATGGTCATCTCGGATCTGACCGTATGGCGGGTGAGTGCGGATACCTTTGATCTGATGAGCGGAGCTCGCTCGGACATTTCCTTTTTTGAGGGCCTAACGAGTAACCGACTCCGCGTGGAGGAGACAAGCGATCAATCGAGGGTTTACGCTATTCAGGGGCCCCAATGCTTGTCTCTTTTAGATCGCTCTCAAGTTCCCGCGGATGTCGAGGCGCTGAATTATTTCCAGTTTACCGACACCAAAATGTTTGGGGTGCCTGTGCGTTGCGGGAGGTTAGGCTACACCGGCGAGAGAGGCTTTGAGTTGATCGTGGCACAGCAGTTCGCCGAGGAATTGTGGAGGTCACTTCGCGAGCGGATGCCGTCCGCAACTTTTGCGACAGCGTGGCCCAGCAGAGGAGAATTAGCGGTGACATCTGCCTGCTTCAGTCCATTGGCAAATGCGACGCTCGGCTTGGGATTTGCATTGACGACAGACCTATCCGATGGCGTCGAGCTTGCGGACCCATTAGGCGATTTTCAGAGCGTTCGCATTACGTCCAGGCCGTACTATGATCCGCTGAAGCTCAAGGTGCGCGGCGGCTGGGATAGCCTATTGCAGCCCGATTCATGAAGGACACCGAGAGCGCGTAGCACCGGTGTCTCAGCGGCCCCGTCATTCGTCTGAAGCCGACCTCTATCAGATCATAAGACATTGCTTTTGACGGACAATAAGCCGCTGTCTACTATGGCCTGCTTATCTGAACCCCGATCATAATAGCGTGTGCAGTTCACGGCCTGCTCGTCGTGGATAGTACGCGCGAAACGAGGAATCCACTATCAAGGAGATAGTCAATGTCTGAGGAAAAACCACGCAGAAAAGTCA
>RGTL01000178.1 GCA_010025385.1 Gammaproteobacteria bacterium
CAATCCTTTGATACTGAGCCCCATAAAGATCGGGCGTATTTTACCTGCTCGAATTAGAAGGGTCAGTCTTATGGATAGATCTGCTCTTGCCCCATCGCCTCGGTTTTAAGGTTGAAAAATTTGCGAATCAGACAGTTACGCGTAACCTGTCGATTCCGGGGCGATCGGTTATATTGGCCGCCCTTTTCTCTCGGTCAAATCGGATATCCCATGAGCGAACCAACAAAAATCCATAAGGTTGCAGTCATTGCAGGGGACGGAATTGGAAAAGAGGTTATGCCTGGCGGTGTGCAGGCCGTTCAGGCCGCAGCGGATCGCTTCGGCATTGGCCTGGATCTTGTGCACTACGATTGGTCGTGTGATCAATATGATGTGATCGGCAAGTGGATGCCGGACGACTGGAAAGACCAGCTGGCTGACAAGGAGTGTCTCTTCTTCGGGGCCGTGGGCTGGCCCGAACGCGTTCTCGACCATATCTCGCTCTGGGACTCGCTGATCAAATTCAGACGAGAGTTCGATCAGTATGTGAATCTTCGCCCAGTCCGGCTGATGCCCGGTGTGCGCTCACCCCTCGCTGGACGAGAGCCTGGCGACATCGACTATTTTGTGGTTCGTGAAAACACAGAAGGCGAGTACTCCTCTCTTGGTGGACGCCTGTTCGAAGGCACCGATCGCGAGATGGCGCAGCAGGTCTCAACTTTCACCCGACATGGCACCGATCGGATCATGCGGTTTGCGTTCGATCTCGCCATGAAACGAAAGAAAAATCTCGTGTCCGCAACTAAGTCGAACGGGATCTCCATTACAATGCCCTATTGGGACGAGCGTTTTGCTGCTGTCGGTAAGGACTACCCTGAGGTGAAGCGCTCTCAGTACCACATCGATGGCCTCACCATACAAGCGGTTTTGGATCCTGGCCGCTTTGACGTGATTGTTGCCTCTAATCTGTTTGGCGACATCCTCTCCGATCTTGGGCCCGCCACCACCGGAACCATTGGCATCGCACCCTCAGCTAACTTGAACCCAGAGCGCCGGTTCCCTTCCCTCTTTGAACCGGTTCACGGGTCAGCGCCCGATATTTTCGGCAAAGGCATCGCCAATCCCATTGGCCAAATCTGGTCCGGCGCCATGATGCTCGACTTTCTTGGCAACGGGGATGAGGTCTATCGAGCGGCCCACGATGCGATCATGGCGGCCATCGAACATGCATTGAAGAACGGGCCCCACACTCCAGACCTTGGAGGTCAAGCCAGTACCTCCGAGGTAGCAGATGCCATTTCCTCAAGGATCCACACGAGTCCGGTTTAAGACCCGACGCTTAACTGGGCAATCCAATCTAATCCCACTAGAATCTGGAATCCCATGCCGGGGTGGCGAAACTGGTAGACGCGCCAGATTCAAAATCTGGTTTCCGCAAGGAAGTGTCGGTTCGAGTCCGACCCTCGGTACCATTTGAATCGATAACTTAGACAAACCGCATCGAAATACCCGGAACAAACCTAAATCAGTCCTACCAAACCGTGTTTTTGGTGCAATAGGCTTTTACCGTTTCCGAGTCTTTCTGGTCTTCCTCAGCCCTTAAACAATTCTGATACGGGGACATCGCGTAATACATTGCGAGAACCACAGCCCCCACCACGAGCAGCTTGAAAAGCGTTTCGGTCATGAACTGACCTCTTGGGACGACGCCCTCTCTCGACGTTGCTCGGCCTCCTGATCTCGCGATACCTGAATCGAAATAATCTGATTTTCAAACTCAAGCAAAAGTTGATAGGCCTCGGCGTCTCTTTGACTTACATCCTGAACCTCTAATCTGTGAACGTTACGAAGATAATCAAGAATGTTGGCGTTGACCATCTTCGCAAAATCATCCTCCCTTTGCTCTTCATCTTCCACATTGTTTTCCCGTAATACTCAGCCTGACATTACAACTATAAATCTGTTAACGAAAGGATCGCACACCAGACTCCAGAAAGTCGATCACAATATCGCGCGGCCTTCGCCAGACTCCCTAATGAATCCTATTTTTTTAAGCAAATGAGAATCTAAAAAGCAGAGCTAAAATGGATACGGACGTCATCAGAATGCCCCCCGCCAAGCGCTTCATTACGGGTATAAACAAGCGCAGATATCAACCCATCATTAGAAACATAATCGAGTCCCAATTGAATCCGTACGGTGGAATCGGTCTCATCTTCAAGAACGAGGTTATAGGATCGCGTGCCCGCAGCGTACTTCATTGTGACGTTTTCGCTGGAGGAGAAACTATAACCATACTCGGCTGACCCAAAGGGTCGAATCAGGCCTTTCGGTAACGCCCGGTGATAGTTGATATCCAGCCCGATAAACAACATTTGATGATCAATATTTTGATCTCCATACTGAACCGCCCAAACGCCGCCTGTTTCAGATTCTGTGTCAATCTTTGCGCTTCCAAGTTCGAATCGACCATGAGGCGTGATCTGGAATTTTCGCCCAACCGGTTCAAGACCACGAACACCAATTGATGAGAACAGCATCGTTCCATCTCTATCGGCACTAAAGGTTGTGGCTGTCTCTTTACGAGTGCTCGCAATGTCCAGATCCGCAGCACCCAAGATCCCCTCTAAGATCAGCGCCATCCCCTTCGGTCGCATCGCGCCATAAAAGGAAAGTCCATAGTTCTCCGCGTCAACATCGTCATTGGGGTTTATTTCCGCTGATTGCCAGGACGCAGTCAGCGCGACACCCCCTCGAGCGTAATCCCCAAAAGCGCGATCGGAGCCAATCGCAATCAACACGCCATCGCTACTGTCTACCGAATCCCAATTTCCCACCGTCACCTGACCCTCTGTCCAGATTGACCAGCCGGCAGCGCTCGCATCCCCCGCGGGATTGAGATCAACAGGTTCCAGATCGGTCGCGGCAAGAGTCGCCCCAATCATCTGCCCGATCAACTCACTGGAGGAGTCAATCTCACCCTGCGAATTAACAAGCGTCTCAAGGTCTTTCAGGAGACCGCGGGAATTTACCTTGGCCGGTTGGTCGCTAAAAATGCTACGCATCACGGGATCCTTGAATGTAAACTGAATCCCCTGGTAGGAAAGCGCAAAACTATTGGCATCACCACTGTCGAACTCATCATGATTGCAACCCGGAATCTCAGACTGCCCTTCCGATTCATCTGACTGACAGGCCTCTGTTGCAATTTGCCGACCAAATACCTGACCTAAACGGGCAAAACGGCTATTGATAGGCTGGGAAAAATTTCTAAGATGTTCTTGAGCTAAAGACGCGTAAGCTTTGGCGACAGCCGTCACGCTTTTATTCAACAGCAGGTCAGGTTCGTAGTGCCAACTGACTGAATTGCTCGGTAGATTTAGGTTGTTTGCGTTATCTTGGAATCGAACCGCGGGCACCGAAATCGAGCTTCGACCTGGCGTCACGGATGACACGAGCGCCGAAAACTCTCGTCCCGAGCCTGAAAATTCCGAGATGGTTAAGTTGCTCAACAAGAAGTCATTGATATCAAATCCGGTGACGACCTCGCTGATTTCGATGGCGACCCTCCAAGACGGCTGCGACGTTCGCGCATCACTCTCTAATCCCAGCACGGACACCGTCACCACCGGGCGAACGTTGTCAACCGGAGTTGGAATATTTTCTACCGCTTCCTCTTCTTCACCACCGCCTCCCCCACTAGACGCGGTCACCGAAAAAGAACGCGACACATCGGTCGCCGCGAAGTAATCCCCTGTCGGGCTGTTCCCGGCTTGACTGGCGGTTATGGTGCATGTGCCCGCGCTTACCAAAGTAAGCGTTGTTCCCAAGACCGTGCACACGCCGGCGGTAGACGAAGCGAGCGACACCGTCAATCCAGAGTCAGATGATGCGGTAAGGGTTGCCGTGCCGGATGAGAGCTGCTGCGCCCCCGGATCGTTGAACGTAATGACTTGAGATTTGCGACATTCCATATCCGTCATGGCAACATTTCCGTCATCAATCGAAAACATTAGGAAGGTGTAGTCCTGGTCGAGCGTGTAGGTCAGTGTGGCTGGAAAAGTAGTCGT
>RGTL01000179.1 GCA_010025385.1 Gammaproteobacteria bacterium
ACTCTTGCCCCCAGATACCGTATGACATCATCTTCTCCTGCGCTTTATCCACCCCCTCGTTCGTTAGCCTGGTTGGTGTGGAGCCTTGGCGCGGGCCTTTTCCTGCTGGGATTTTTTCATCGGGTGGCGCCGGCGGTTTTGCATCGCGAATTGAGTCTGGATTTCGGGCTGAGCGCCGCCGGTCTTGGAAGTCTGTCGGCGTTGTATTTCTACTCCTACGTCGCCATGCAGATCCCGACTGGATTGCTGGCAGATCGACTGGGTCCTCGGCGACTTCTGATTGTGGGTATTCTGGTTAGCACGATTGGCGCATTAGTGTTCGCAATGGCACCCACTTTGTTTTGGGCGGGGGTGGGACGGTTTTTGATTGGTGGTTCGGTGGCGGTGGGTTTTGTATGCACGTTGAAACTCGCAACGCATTGGCTGGCTCCGGAGAAATTCTCTCTGGCTGCTGGGCTTCTTCTTGTCGCCGCCCCGACGTCGTTATTGTAGGTGGCGGACTGCACGGACTGGCGACGGCGTACTACCTTGCCAAGAACCATGGCGTCACAAATATCGCCGTGGTGGAAAAAGGATGGCTAGGGGGAGGTAACGGCGGGCGAAACACCACCATCGTGCGGTCAAACTACATGATGCCGGGAAATCGGGAGTTCTATGAGCATTCGCTTAAACTCTGGGAAAACCTCAGTCACGATCTCAATTACAACGTGATGTTCAGTCAACGGGCTCATGTCAGTCTGTTGCACAGCCCCGCCGCGCGCGATGCGGCAGCGCGTCGGTACAACACGATGCGTTTGACAGGCACCGATGGCGAACTTTGGGACCTGCCCACGCTCAAGCGTAATATCCCGCATCTCAACTACTCGCCCGATGCACGCTTCCCGATTACCGGCGCCATGGTGCAGCCACGGGCGGGCACCGCCCGCCATGACGCGGTCGCGTGGGGCTATGCGCGAGGCGCAGACAAACGCGGCGTCGATATCCTGCAAAACTGCGAGGTGACCGGAATTAAACGCCAAGGCGATACGGTCGCTGCGCTCGAGACTTCTCGAGGCATTATTCGGGCAAAGAAAATAGGGTTCGCCGTGGCCGGCAATACGTCCCGACTGTGGCGCATGTCGGAGCTAGGCAGACTGCCCATCGAATCCCATAAGCTTCAGGCCTTCGTGTCCGAACCGCTCAAACCGCTTCTTGATCATGTCGTTGTCTTTGGCGTCGGCGGCGCTCATTTTTATATCTCGCAATCCGACAAAGGAGGCATGGTCTTCGGCGGAGACCTCGACTGGTATAAATCGTACGCACAGAGAGGCAATCTTCCCATCGTTCAGGATGTGGCGGAATGCGCTACATCCATACTGCCTTGCCTCGGGCGCGTTCGTCTGCTTCGCCACTGGTCAGGCGTAATGGATATGTCGATGGACGGTTCGGCCTTCATTTGCAAGACGCCGCTGTCAAACCTCTACCTTAATGCGGGCTGGAACTATGGCGGATTCAAGGCAAGTCCCGCGTCGGGATGGTACTTTGCCGATTTGATCGCGAACAACCGGCCGGATCCCGTCGTTGAGAATTTTTCACTCGACCGGTTCGCGCGCGGCATCAATATTGATGAGCGCGGCGCCGGACCTGACCCTAAGTTGCACGGTTAACGATCGCATGCTTCGAATTGACTGTCCTTTCTGCGGCCTGCGCGATCACAGCGAGTTTACCTATGGCGGCGATGCCTCCGTCGAATACCCGGCGCTAGACGCGTCAGCAGACCTGTGGCATGACGCGGTCTTCCAGCGGGAGAATATCGACGGCGTGCAGTTTGAAACCTGGCAGCATTTGCAGGGCTGTCGAATGTGGATCATTGTCGAACGCGACACCCGCACACACGCCATTCATTCGGTGCGCGCTGCGCATGATGGGATGCAGGCCGTCCTTAAAAAACCCAAAGACCCGCAATGATCTCCAAACGACTTCCGAGCGGTGGCCACATAGACCGGCGTTCTCCCGTCCGGTTCACTTGGGACGGTAAGTCGCTTAGCGGGTATGCCGGCGACAGCCTGGCCTCCGCCCTGCTGGCGAACGACGAAAAGATTTTGGGACGCAGTTTCAAATACCACCGGCCGCGCGGCCTGATGTCGGCTGGCGTGGAGGAATCGGGCGCGATCGTCACGCTTGGCAGCGGGGATCGCCGGGACGCAAACGTCAAGGCTACGACCCAACCCCTTTTTGAAGGGCTACACGCGCGCGGGCAAAACGCCTGGCCAAGCGTGCGACTGGACCTTGGCGCCGTTAATAACCTGCTGGGTCGCTTTTTCGCCGCAGGCTTTTATTACAAGACGTTTATGGGGCTGCCCCCATTCGAATCCGGCAGCGGAACCGGCGTGTGGATGTGGTACGAAAAACTGATCCGAAAAGCGGCCGGAATGGGCACGGCCTCACGGGAGCCCGACCCCGATCGCTACGAACATGCGCACGGGTTCTGCGACGTTCTGGTGGTTGGGAGTGGTCCGGCCGGTCGGGCCGCGGCGCTTGCGACGGCCCGCGCGGGCTGCGATGTGGTGCTGGTCGAGCAGGATTTCCGCTTCGGCGGACAGTCCCTTTCCGTAGGCGGTTCGGTCCAGGCCCTTGAACAGGAAATCGGGCAGTTAAAGCAGGCCGGTGTTCGCTTGATGCTGAATACCACCGCTTTTGGTCTGTACGACAACAGCGTGACGGGGCTTCTGGAACGTGTCACCGATCATCTTGCCAACCCTGACCCGTGGTTACCTCGGCAGCGCTTCTGGACCCTTCGCTCAAGATTCACAGTGCTTGCCTGTGGCGCATTAGAACGGCATTTTGCTTTCGGCAACAACGACCGACCGGGCATAATGAATGCCAACGCGGCGAGCACCTATCTCAATCGCTATAGCGTTGTTCCTGGTGAGAATGTGGTCGTCGCGGGAAATAATGATTCGGCGATCGATGTGGCCTGTGAGATGGCACAGGCTGGTGCATCGGTGCGCCTCCTCGATGCCCGAGAGCGTCTCGACGCCAAGACCAGAGTCGACGCGCTGGAATCTGCTGGCGTCACTGCTCAGACAGGAACGACCTGCTTCAACGCCATCGGATCACCGGCGGTGCGCGCCATCGAAACCGCTCATCGCCGGGACGGGCGCTGGCATCCTTCGGGGCGACTGGACTGCGATCTTCTGCTCGTTTCCGCAGGCTGGTCACCGGTTGTCAATCTGATCTCCCACCGCGGGATAAAGCCTGTCTGGAAGGAATCTCTGGCCTGCTTCATCGCGCCGTCGCACAACGAGCCAATAGCCATGGCCGGTAGCGCGTCAGGATGGCTGGATCATGAAGCCTGTCTGATATCAGGAGAAGCCGCTGCTCAGCAGGCGCTTGCCTGGATCTCCAACCGGTCAACGCAGATATCGATGACGACTCCTGGGGCACCTGATCAGCCGATCGAGCCGCTTTATGAAGTGACGGTCGACGGCCGCCACTTAAAGTCCTTCGTTGATCCCCAGCACGATGTCACGACCGACGATATTCGCCTCGCCCACCAGGAAGGATTTGTCTCCGTCGAACACTTGAAGCGGTACACCACGCTCGGTATGGCGACCGATCAGGGCAAGATGGGCAACGTGATCGGGATCGCGCTGATGGCTGAAGCGCTCGGAAAGGAGATTCCCGAGGTCGGGACCACTACCTTCCGACCGCCCTACACCCCGATCAGTATCGGTGCCTTAAAAGGGCGTCATGTGGGCGCACACTTTCGACCACTGAGACGAACGCCGCTTCACGACTGGAATCTGAATGCCGGCGGCACGATGACCATGGCCGGGTTATGGCATCGCCCCTGGTACTTCGCTCGATCGGGTGAAGGGATCGGCGAAGCCTATGTAAGGGAAACCAAAACCGTACGTGAGACCGTTGGGCTTTGTGATGTCACATCCCTGGGGAAGATCGCGGTCCAGGGCCCGGACGCGACTGAGTTTCTCAACCGCGTCTACAGCAACCCCTTCGCGAGACTACCCATAGGCAAGGCCCGCTACGGGATCATGCTTCGTGACGAC
>RGTL01000180.1 GCA_010025385.1 Gammaproteobacteria bacterium
CCGATCGGCTTATGTCGTGACCATGGACGCGGATGGTCAACATCGCCCGGAAGACGTGAACGTCTTATTTTCGTTTGGGTTGTCCCGAAAAGCCGACATGGTGGTGGGTCGCCGGCACCATCCAAGGTCGGGTCTTTATCGAGCGATTGGCCGTCGACTGATCCGTTTTCTTGCCGGGCGTTTAATCAAACTGCCGATTGAGGATTTAAATTCAGGCATGAAGCTCTATCGGACGCGTCTCGCCCAGCGGTATTTGGTCCTTTGTCCGGACAGCATGGCATTTAGTGACATCATTACCCTTGTTTTTATCCACCGAAACAACCTCGTGCTGGAGGAAGACATTCAGGTGCGAGCCCGGGCCGGTGGCAAGAGCACAATTAGCACCATGACTGCGATCGAGACGGTCTTTGAGATTTTGAACATTGTTGCCATGTTCAATCCAGGGCGAATCTTCCTCCCTATCGGTACGGTCTTCATTGGATTCGGCCTAGCCTGGGGGCTTCCCTTTATTTTGCGGGACGAAGGGGTCTCGGTTGGGACCATGTTGTTGTTGGTATTTGGGCTGATTTTTCTTCTCGTCGCCGTGGTAGCGGAACAGGTGGCGCAATTGCGGCGGGGTCAGATTCGCGACGAGGATCTGGATCCAGACGAGTCGTGATATCTCAACCGAGGTAGACCCCTACGTCCTCCTAGCATTGTCTTAGGCGTATGCCGGCAAGATAATAGGGCTTTAAGTCTGCAAGAGGGATCGACCTTTGAAAGCCTCCATTTTTTCCCCCGAGGATCTCAGCGCTGAGCTGGGCAGCGAGGGACTTGTTATTTGCGATTGCCGGTTCTCGCTGACCGATCCCGATGCGGGTCGAGCCGCATTCGAAGGAAGGTCCATCCCCGGCGCGCGCTATGTGGATCTCGAAAAGGACTTATCCGGACCTATACTAAAAACCAGTGGGCGCCACCCTTTGCCCGATGCTCCCGACTGGATTAAAACCATAGGCCGGCTGGGACTCGCCAACGCTTGCCAGATTGTTGCCTACGATCACGGACCAGGCGTCTTCGCGGCCAGGTTGTGGTGGATGTTAGGTTGGGTAGGAATTCACAAGGTTGCCATTCTGGATGGCGGTTTTGGCAGGTGGGAAAAGCTGGGGCTGCCGGTTGATACTGGGAAACATACGGCAAAAGACGGCGTTCCCGTGAGTTCGCTCGAGTCCGCCGCTGGCGATCTTTGCGTGACGGCGCAAGAAATAGAAGCGGCGCTGGGATCGGAGAAATATTTAATTGTGGACGCCCGGGAGCCCAAGCGCTTCTCTGGTAAGGAGGAGCCCCTAGACAAGAAAGCGGGCCACATACCGGGCGCGGTAAATCGGTTTTTAGGCTTGAATCTGGCGGATGGGCGATTCAAATCACCCGAAGCGCTTCGGGCTGAATTCGACGCCTTGTTAGGTGGCCACGATGTCGGCGATGTGGTTCACAGCTGCGGATCAGGCGTAACGGCTTGTCACAACCTTTTCGCGATGGAGTACGCCGGCTTGAGCGGCTCTCGCTTATACCCGGGATCTTGGAGCGAGTGGATTGCGGATCCATCCAGACCCATTGAGACTTCTAATTAAAACCTTTTAGACCATTAGCAAACAAACCGACGCTAGTCCAAATTCTGGGGTAACACAGTCAATGAAAGTGCATGAATATCAGGCAAAAGAGATTCTCCGCTCCCGAGGCGTGCCGGTCCCGCGCGGTCAGGCCTGCTTCAATGTTGATGACGCGGTTAACGCAGCCGGGGCGCTAGGTGGTGAGAGATGGGTAGTGAAAGCGCAGATTCACGCCGGCGGCAGGGGAAAAGGAGGCGGCGTCAAGGTCGTTAGCTCGGTTGAGGATGTCCGTAAAGCGGCAGAAGACCTGTTTGGCCTGATGTTGGTAACTCACCAGACGGGGTCGCAGGGTCAGGAAGTAAAACGCCTGCTCGTAGAAGAAGGTGTAGGCATCGCCCGGGAGTTGTACGTGGGCCTGGTAATTGACCGTGCCTCACAAAAAGTCGCGGTGATGGCGAGCTCTGAAGGGGGAACGGAAATCGAAGAGGTAGCAGCACAGACCCCTGAAAAAATCCATAAGTTGTTTGTGGATCCTGCTCGCGGTTTGACGGCATCTGAAGCGGAAAGTCTGATGTCGAAACTCGACCTCTCTGGCGCACAGCTCGCCGAAAGCGTTGGCTTTTTGGAGGCGCTCTATCAGGCTTTCTGGGACACGGATGCCTCTCTTGCGGAGATCAATCCCCTGGTCGTGACCAGCGATAACAAGGTGATCGCACTGGATGCAAAGTTTAATTTCGACGATAACGCGTTGTTTCGCCATCCCGACATCGTCGCGCTTCGCGACACCGATGAGGAAGATCCTGCTGAGCTTGAGGCTTCTGCGGTCGGGCTCAATTACATTTCACTCGACGGCAACATTGGCTGTCTGGTCAATGGTGCCGGACTCGCTATGGCGACGATGGACATCATCCAACTCTATGGCGGCGAGCCGGCCAACTTTCTGGATGTCGGTGGCGGGGCGACTACAGAGCAGGTGACGGAAGCGTTCAAGATCATGCTGCGTAATCCTGATCTGAAGGCGATTCTGGTCAATATATTCGGCGGCATTATGCGTTGTGACGTTGTCGCAGAAGGCCTCGTTGAAGCAGCAAAAGTAGTCAAACTCAAGATTCCGCTCGTCGTTCGGCTGGAAGGAACCAATGTGGAGCGCGGGCGGGAGATACTTGAGGCATCCGACCTTGACATGCTTACCGCCACCACCATGGCCGAGGCGGCCGAAAAGGTTGTCGCGGCAGCTAAAGGATAGATCCATGGCCATATTAATTGATCAAAACAGCAGGGTGATTACCCAGGGGATCACCGGGAAAACCGGGCAATTCCATACCCGCAACTGTGTGGCTTATGAGAACGGAAAGTCCGCATTCGTCGCCGGCGTCACTCCGGGAAAGGGCGGCCAGGATTTTGAAGGCATCCCGATTTTCGATTCGGTTGCCGAGGCGAAAGCGCAAACCAACGCCAATGTGTCGGTCATCTATGTGCCGCCGCCTTTTGCGGCTGCAGCCATCGACGAAGCGGTGGATGCGGGTATCGAAACGATCATCTGCATTACCGAGGGTGTCCCAGTGAAAGACATGATCCTGACCCGGGACCGAATGAGGGAAAAGGGCGCGACACTGATCGGTCCGAACTGCCCCGGTGTCATTACGCCAGGCCAGATAAAAATTGGCATCATGCCGGGCTATATCCACACCCCAGGCCGGATCGGGGTAGTGTCCCGCTCGGGCACGCTGACCTACGAGGTCGTGGATCAGCTCACTAAGCTTGGAATGGGCCAGTCAACCTGCGTAGGTATTGGCGGGGATCCGGTGAATGGACTCAAGCATAAGGACGTCATGGCGCTTTTCAACAATGATCCAGATACCGATGCCGTGGTGATGTGTGGTGAGATCGGAGGATCTGACGAGGAGGAGTGCGCAGAGTGGATCAGTCAGCATATGAAAAAGCCTGTGGCTGCCTTTATTGCTGGCGTAACGGCCCCTCCGGGCAAGCGCATGGGTCATGCGGGGGCTATCATTGCCGGCGGTCGGGGGACGGCGGCGGATAAGATCAAGGCGCTCGAAGCGGCAGGGGTGACGGTGACGGCCAATCCGGCAGAAATTGGGCTCGCCCTGCGAAGCTCGATGGGATTAGATTAGGACAGGTGCGGTGCTGGAACGCACGCCGGGCGAAGCCCGCTGTGCGTGTGTCGTAGATTCCTCGTCGCCTACAGGCCCGCCAGCACGTCCGTAATGCTGCTCTTGGCATCGCCAAAGAGCATACGGGTGTTCTCTTTGTAAAAGAGCGGGTTATCCACTCCAGCGTAGCCCGTCGCCATGCTTCGCTTGAGCACGATGGTGGTTTTCGCCTTCCAGACCTCAAGCACCGGCATCCCGGCGATCGGGCTTTCCGGAACCTCCTGTGCTGCCGGATTGACGATGTCATTCGCGCCGATCACCAAAACCACGTCGGTCTCTG
>RGTL01000019.1 GCA_010025385.1 Gammaproteobacteria bacterium
TCTGCAACCTGCCAGCATCAACCAGGCAAACCTTGACATTGTTTCGACTTTTGATGATTCACTCGAAACTCGCAACAGGTTGCGCATTGTCACGGGTAATGCCGTACTCGGCTTTGCTCTTGTTGTTCTTGTTTTATTTTTATTTCTCGATGTGCGTACGGCAATCTGGACTGCAGCGGGTATCCCGCTTTCACTGGCTTTAACTTTAACGGTACTACCTTCGCTGGGCGTAACCATTAACAGCGTTTCTATTTTAGGCCTGATCGTCGTTCTTGGCATGGTGGTCGACGATGCCATTATCATCAGCGAAAGCATTTACCGGTGCCGAGAACAGGGCATGGCGGCAGCCGATGCGGCAATCGCCGGCCTGCGCACCGTTTTCAAGCCGGTCGTGGGTACAATTTTAACAACGATCATAGCCTTTTTTCCCATTTACTTTTTCCCGGGTATCATCGGGGACTTTGCCGTAGAAATTCCTACAATGGTTATCGTGATGCTGTTAGCCAGCCTGGTTGAGGCTACGACGATTCTCCCTGCGCACCTTGCCCACTCTTCCGAGGCCTCCCGTTCTTACACCCCACCAGGGAAAAAGCTGATGATAAAGCTCGAAACAGGTTACGCTTCCCTTTTAAAAGTAGCCGTAACCCATAAAGGCAAATCCAGTCTTGCCATGATTGCCTTCCTGATCCTTGGTGGCCTTATCTCATCACAGATCACCCGGTTTGACATGTTCCCTGCCAATCAGTCCTTCAAAGTCTGGGTTTACGGGCGCACCAGCGTAGGTAGCTCATTAACCTATACCGAGCAAGCGGTAAAAGAAATTTACGATGCGATGGAAAAGATCCCGAACGGGGTTATTCACTCGACAAAAACGTATGTTGGCCGGTCTTGGAAGGGTTGGACATCCTCGGCACAGGCCCGAACGGTCGGATCGACCTTTTGAGCGCTACCTCTCGGCAAGCGATCTCGGGGCATCAGCAGGTTGGTATTGACTTTGGAGCACAAGGCCTGCGGGTTAAATTGTTGGGTACTGACCCTTGGTTCCGAGTTGATTTAACCCAACTTGATCCACGCGCTTTCGGTGCGCTGCAAAGGGTTGAGATGAGGGTGCGCTGGATCAAAGACGCATCCTGAAAAGCGGGCGTAAGGGCCTGCGTTTTATTGACCGAAATGGGCCACAAGACTAGAATCTTCGCTTTCAGAAACGGCCTCAATAGCCGACCACATTCGCGGTCGAATGCTCACAAACTACCTCCCTGTGCTGCTCTTCCTGGTGACGGGAATAGTGATCGGAAGTGTCGCGCTGTTTGCGGGAAAAGTACTCAGTCCGGCTAATCCCTATCCCGCCAAGTTATCCGCCTATGAGTGCGGTTTCGAGGCATTTGAAGACGCTCGAATGAAATTTGATGTCCGCTACTACCTGGTGGCCATCCTTTTCATCATCTTTGATTTGGAAATCGCTTTCCTTTTTCCGTGGGCAATCGTTCTGGATGAAATCGGTGTGTTTGGCTTCCTTGCCATGATGCTATTTTTGCTCATTCTGGTGGTTGGTTTCATATATGAGTGGATGAAAGGAGCGCTCGAGTGGGAGTAATGACCGATGTCTCTTGAGGGGGCGCTATCGCAAGGATGGGCCACGGCCAAACTGGACGATCTGATCAATTGGGCCAGGACCGGGTCTATGTGGCCAATGACCTTCGGGCTCGCCTGCTGCGCCGTGGAGATGATGCATGCGGGGGCCTCTCGCTATGACCTCGACCGGTTTGGGATCATCTTCCGACCCAGCCCACGCCAGTCAGACGTCATGATTGTTGCAGGTACACTGACCAACAAGATGGCGCCGGCGCTGCGACGGGTTTATGACCAAATGCCCGAGCCGAGATGGGTTATTTCAATGGGGTCGTGTGCCAACGGGGGTGGTTACTATCACTACTCCTATTCCGTGGTTCGAGGGTGTGATCGGATCGTGCCGGTTGACGTCTACGTGCCGGGCTGTCCACCGACGCCCGAAGCGCTGATGTACGGGATCATTCAGCTGCAGAAGAAGATAAAGCGTGACGACACCATCGCGCGCTAGGGACGCGGACGCTCGGGTATCAACCGAGCAGTTTGAAAAGGCGCTCCATTCCCTCGCCGAGGAGCATCACGCCAGTACGGCGCTTTGCTTTAAGGAGTGGACGCTTGAAGCCCCACGGGAGGCTCAAATATCCCTTCTGCGCGCGTTGCGCGATAACCGCACGTTTCAATTTGATCAACTGATGGATCTTTGTGGCGTGGATTACGCTGAGCATGCGATCGCGGACAAGGATCCCCAAAGACGATTCGCGGTCGTTTATCACCTGCTTTCCGTTCGTCAGAACCGGCGTCTGCGCGTCGTGGTCTACGTGGACGAAGCGCGTCCCGTGATTCCCAGTGTGGCAAGCCTATGGGCGAGTGCGAACTGGTACGAGCGCGAGGCGTTTGATCTTTTCGGTATTCTTTTTGAAGGACACCCGGACCTTCGCCGTCTGCTGACGGACTATGGATTCGTGGGTCATCCGTTCCGGAAGGATTTTCCATTAAGCGGGCACGTGGAAATGCGGTTTGATGAGGAAAAAGGGCGAGTGGTCTATGAGCCCGTATCCATTGACCCGCGCGTGACGGTTCCGCGCGTGGTGCGACGGGAGATAAGGGAATGACTGAGATTCGAAACTACACAATGAATTTCGGTCCTCAGCACCCGGCAGCCCACGGCGTGTTGCGACTTGTTATGGAGATGGATGGAGAGGTCGTCGAGCGAATCGATCCCCACATTGGCCTGTTGCATAGGGCTACCGAGAAGCTAGCGGAGAGCAAGCCGTACAACCACAGCATCGGTTACATGGATCGGCTGGACTACGTATCGATGATGTGCAATGAGCATGCCTACGTATTGGCGATTGAAAAGTTATTGGGGGTAACGCCACCGCTTCGTGCGCAGTACATCCGTGTCATGTTCTCCGAAATTACCCGCATCCGAAATCACCTGCTTTGGATCGCGGCGCACGGGCTGGATATAGGGGCCATGGCAGTTTTTCTTTATGCCTTTCGGGAGCGAGAAGATCTTTGCGATGTGTACGAGGCAACCTCCGGAGCGAGACTGCACGCCGCTTATTTTCGACCGGGCGGTGTATACAGAGACTTGCCTGAGCAGATGCCGCAATACAGTCCGTCTCGCGTGCATTCAGAAAAAGACGTGCGCGCGAAAAATATGAATCGCGAGGGATCGGTGCTGGACTTTATTCAGTCCTTTGTCGATCGATTCCCCAGTTGTGTGGACGAATACGAAAATCTGCTCACAGATAATCGAATCTGGAAGCAGCGAACCGTGGATATCGGCGTCGTGTCTCCGGAGCGAGCACTACAGCTTGGATTCACGGGTCCGATGCTTCGGGGTTCGGGCATTGAGTGGGATCTGCGCCGCAAACAGCCTTATGAGGTGTATCCGGAGCTTCGTTTTGATATTCCGGTCGGTGTCACCGGCGACTGTTACGACCGGTATCTTGTGCGGGTCGAGGAGATGCGCCAGTCGAACGAAATCATTCGTCAGTGTGTGAGTTGGTTACAGGCGAACCCCGGTCCGGTCATGTTGGACGACCATAAGTTGACGCCGCCCGCCCGAACCGAGATGAAAGACGATATGGAGTCGTTGATTCATCACTTTAAGTTGTTTACCGAGGGCTACAGCACACCCCCGGGACAGGTCTATCAAGCGGTCGAAGCTCCCAAGGGCGAGTTCGGGATTTACATCGTGTCAGACGGGGCGAACAAGCCGTATCGACTGAAGATCAGAGCCCCCGGCTTTGCCCACCTTGCCTCGCTTGATGAGATGGCGCGCGGCCACATGCTCGCTGACGTGGTGGCCATTATCGGAACACAGGATATCGTTTTCGGAGAGATCGACCGATGAGCGTCAGCGTTTTGTCAGCGGCGGTTATCGAAAAAGTCGAGGCCGAGGCAGGGAAATACCCCTCTCGACGCGCAGCGGTTAAGTCCGCGCTTCGCTACGCCCAGGCGGAGCATGGCTGGGTCACAGAAGAAGTCGTATCTGCGGTCGCGGAGCTTTTAAGCCTCAGACCCATCGAGGTTTTCGAAGTCGCGACCTTTTACGATATGTTTTATACCCAACCGGTGGGTCGGCATCCCATACGGGTATGCACGAATGTGTCCTGCAAGTTACGGGGCGCCGATCGGGTTGTCCAGAGCTTGTGCGCTACCCTGAACGTGAAGTTAGGAGAGGTAACGGCAGATGGCCGGTTCACCGTGTTCGAGGCGGAATGTCTGGGCGCTTGTGGGGGAGCCCCCATGATGGCGGTCGGTAATGATTACCATGAGGATTTAGATCCAGACACGGTTTCAACTTGCCTGGCGAACTACACATGAGTGATAGCCGGGAAGTTCGGGTGTGCTTACCCCCCCAGGAAGCAGAATCCCCCTGGACGTTATCTTCTTACCGTTCCCGCGGCGGTTACGCCGCTTGGGAGAAGGTGCTTCGGGAAAACACGCCAAGAGAAGAATTGATTGAGACGGTTAAAGCCTCCGGTCTAAGGGGGCGTGGTGGCGCAGGATTCCCTACAGGACTGAAACTGAGTTTCATGCCGCGCAATGCGGACGGTCAGAAATATATTGTCTGCAATTCCGACGAGAGTGAGCCAGGCACCTTTAAAGATCGGGATATCCTTCGGTTTAACCCACATCAAGTCATTGAGGGTATGGCGCTCGCCGGGTACGCAATCGGCGCAACGGTGGGATACAACTATATCCGCGGCGAATACTACGAACCGTGGAGTCGTTTTGAATCGGCCTTATCTGAGGCGCGGGAGGCGGGCTTGATCGGAAACGATCTGCTGGGATCCGGAATCGATTTTGAGTTGCACTCCCAAAGGGGGGCGGGGGCGTATATCTGCGGCGAAGAGACAGCCCTTCTTGAGTCGCTGGAGGGCAAGAAAGGCCAACCGCGATTCAAGCCGCCGTTCCCGGCGCAGGTTGGCGCCTTTGGCAAACCCACGACCATCAACAATACGGAAACTCTCGCCTCCATACCGCCTATCATCCGAAACGGAGCCGAGTGGTTCTCGGGGATGGGGGTAGCGAACGCCGGCGGCACCAAAATTTTCTCCGTTTCAGGCCACGTCAATAATCCTGGAAATTATGAAGTCCCCCTGGGCCTGCCCTTCGCGGAGCTGCTAGACATGGCCGGCGGTGTTCTGGAAGGGCGGCCGCTGAAAGCCGTGATCCCCGGTGGGTCTTCGGTGCCTGTGGTCCCGGGAGAGCTGATGATGACCGCGACCATGGACTATGACGGGCTGTCGAAAGTCGGGTCAGCACTCGGCGCGGGATCGGTTATCGTGATGGATGACTCGACCTGTATGGTTTCTGTTCTAGAGCGGATATCGTATTTCTATTTCGTGGAATCCTGCGGGCAATGCACTCCGTGCCGAGAAGGAACAGGCTGGCTCTATCGGATGCTCAAGCGGATTCGTGAGGGGAAAGGCCAATCCTCTGATATTGACCAGCTGAAGGCGGTTGCCGACCGGATCGAGGGCCGAACGATCTGTGCGCTTGGAGATGCGGCCGCGTGGCCCGTACAGAGTTTTCTCAAGCATTTTCGCTCCGAGTTCGAGGCCATGATTCCGAATTATTCGGAACAGCCTAAACAGTCCGAACAATCCGAACAGAGAGTAGCGTAGTGGACGCACCTTCTACGGTTACCCTGACGATTGACGGGCGAGAGGTCACTGCCCGCCCAGGCAGCATGATCATCCAGGTCGCCGATGACGTCGGGGTCTATATTCCGCGGTTCTGTTATCACCCAAAACTTTCTATCGCGGCAAACTGCCGTATGTGTCTGGTTGAGGTGGAGAAAGCGCCCAAGCCGTTGCCTGCCTGCGCCACGCCCGTGAGTGAGGGAATGGTCGTGAGGACACGCTCGACGATTGCCGTTGAGGCGCAGCAGGGCACAATGGAGTTCCTCCTCATCAACCATCCTTTGGACTGCCCGGTCTGCGATCAGGGTGGAGAATGTCCGCTTCAGGATCAGGCGATGGGTTACGGACAGGACTACTCACGCTTCGAGGAGCAAAAGCGGGTCAAGGATGCGCTCGATCTTGGCCCCTTGGTCGCCACCGCAATGACCCGCTGTATTCATTGCACTCGATGCGTGCGCTTCGGTCGGGAGGTCGCCGGAACCATGGAACTGGGAGCGACCGGTAGGGGCGAGGATATGACGGTCGAGACCTATCTTGGGGGTTCTGTAGATAGTGAGGTATCGGGAAATATTATTGACCTGTGTCCGGTCGGTGCGCTGACGTCTAAGCCTTACCGCTTCAGCGCCCGGCCCTGGGAGCTGATGAGTCACGCTGCTATCAGCCCCCATGACAGTCTCGGCTCGAACCTTAATCTTCAAACGGTTCAAAGAAATCTGAAGCGGGTGGTTCCGCGCGATAACGAGCAGGTGAATAGCTGTTGGATCTCGGACCGGGACCGGTTTTCCTATGAGGGCGCAGAGAGCCCAGATCGCCTGCTGTACCCGATGGTGCGCGCAGAAGCCGGTCTGCAGGAGGTATCCTGGGAGCAAGCGCTTAAGGCGGCTGCAGAAGCGATGCGAATGGCCGAGGGAGACGCGCACGGTCTTGTTGCGTTAATTCATCCCATGAGTTCAATGGAGGAGATGTTCCTTCTCCAGAAACTAGTGCGGGGCATGGGTTCGTCCGATATTGATCATCGGCTGTGGCAGCGGGATTTTTCGGATGATCACTGCTCGCCGATGTATCCCGGTTTTGAAACGCCCGTTGCCGATATCCCCGCGCTGTCGAGCTTGCTGTTGATTGGCGCTAATCCGAGAAAGGAAATCCCGTTACTGGGACTTCGTATTCGGGAAATGACAGAAGCGGGAGGGTGTGTTGGTGTGCTAGGCCAGCGAGCGGTAGACGCCAATTTTCGCGTTGACCACGAGTTGGTCCTAAAGCCTAAGGATCTGGCGGGCGGGCTCTATCAGCTGGTGTGTTCTTTCGAAGGAGGCCGCGAGCGGATTCCAGCGGCACTACGCCATCTTGAGTCTGATTTGATTTCACCGGATCGACTAGCGGGCTTGCGTGCGACACTCAGTGAAGGCGGTGGGGCGAAAGCCGTCTTGCTTGGCGAGCAAGCGCTGTCGCACCGACACGGTGCCCATCTACGGATCTTGGGCAGCATTCTTTCCGAATTAACGCAAGCGAGTTTCGGTACGCTGGTTCCGTGCAATGGGGCAGGGGCCTGGTGGACGGGCGCTGTTCCTCATCGGGTAGCAGGTGGAGAACGCTCCGAGACGCCAGGATTCAACGCCTCGAGTATGCTGGGGGCGAGCCCGAAAACCGTGGTGCTCTATGGGCTGGAACCGGCTACGGATCATCATGACCCGAAGGGTTTGGATGAGCTCATGAGTCGAGCAGGACATGTCCTTTGTTTTAGTGCCTTCCGCTCGGGCGTACCTGAACAGGCAACCGTTGTGCTGCCAGTAGCACCCTTTTCGGAGTCTGCCGGAAGTTTTATGAATCTCAATGGGCGGGTGCAGTTTTCGCGACCGGCGCTTGAGCCCAAAGGCGAAGCCCGGCCGGGTTGGAAGGTCTTGCGCGTGTTGGGTAACTTTCTCTCGCTTCCCGGGTTTGATTACCAGGATGTCGGCGAGGTGCTGGCGACCCTCTCACCGCCCCCGCCGCCTCGGGCCCGGTTCGATGTTTCCGACAGCCTTGAGGTGGGCGACGCGTTGACAAATAGTGCGACCGAGACCGATCGCTATGGCTTTTCGTGCGTTCATTTTCTCCCCCTTTATTCGGGAGACCCGATTGTTCGACGGGCACAAGCGCTTAGCAAAACGCTCGACGCCGAGCGGGCCAGAGCCTGCGAAATGAATCCTGTCGATATGGCAGCCCTGGGGTGCGGCGACGGTGACTTGATCCAGATTACCGATGGTGATCGCACGAACCGACTCGCGGTGCGTGCAGACCCTGCGGTCCTTAAGGGGTGTATCGGCATCCCGCTGGGTCAGTTTTCCACGAGCCGCTTCGGCTCCGCTTCGGTCGTATCGGTAAAACGGGCGTCTACTGATGGTTGAGTTAGTTGTTTACGTCTGGGATTCTTTACCCCTGGTGCTGCAACTGGGATTGAAGATCGGCGCCATTATCCTTCCGCTTCTGGCCGCGGTCGCCTATTACACATTAGCGGAAAGAAAAGTCATTGCCTATATGCATGTACGCATTGGGCCTAATCGCGTGGGGCCTCGGGGCCTGCTTCAGCCCATCGCGGACGCCGTTAAGCTGATGTTTAAGGAAATGATTATTCCGACCAACGCGGATCGCTATCTATTTGTCATCGCGCCCGTCCTTGCGCTGGCGCCCGCCCTCGGGGCCTGGGCCGTGATCCCATTTACCGACACCTTGGTGCTTGCGGATATCGATGCCAGCTTGCTTTATGTGCTGGCATTGACGTCAATGGGTGTCTATGGTGTGGTGATCGCCGGTTGGGCATCCAACTCCAAATACGCCTTTCTGGGGGCTATGCGTTCAGCGGCGCAAATCGTGGCTTATGAGATTGCCATGGGGTTCGCCTTAGTGGGTGTCCTGATGGCCGCGGGCTCCTTAAATCTGAGAGAGATTGTGCTGGCTCAGTCGGGTGGCATCCATCAATGGTATTTCCTGCCGCTGTTCCCGCTCTTTATTGTTTATCTAATAAGCGGCGTCGCTGAGACAAACCGTTCGCCCTTCGATGTGGCGGAAGGGGAATCGGAGATTGTTGCTGGCTTTCATGTGGATTATTCAGGTATGGGTTTCGCGGTATTTTTCCTCGCTGAATATGCGAACATGATTCTTATTTCGGCGTTGACGGTCATCATGTTTCTCGGAGGATGGCAGGCACCGTTGCCCTTTGCACCGTTTACCTGGATTCCGGCGATCGGCTGGTTTTTTATAAAGTTGGCGGGAGTGGCTTTTTTGTTCTTGTGGTTTCGGGCTACGTTTCCACGCTATCGATACGATCAAATCATGCGTCTCGGCTGGAAAGTCTTTATCCCCGTGACGCTTGTCTGGATTGTGGTCATTGGGGTCGCCCGATTTTTCACGCCCGTGGGTTACTGGTTCGCCTGATCATCAAAATATCGCCATGATCTCGAGATTCATAAAAACCTGGTTGTTGCCTGAATTGATTCGGGGGCTATCTGTAACCGGCGGGTATTTCTTTAAGAAAAAATTCACCGTTCAGTACCCGGATGAGAAGACGCCCAAGTCACCCCGATTCCGGGGGTTACATGCGTTACGGCGTTATCCGAATGGCGAAGAGCGCTGCATCGCCTGTAAGTTGTGTGAAGCGGTATGCCCGGCCCTCGCGATCACCATTGAATCGGAGGAGCGGGATGATGGCACTCGTCGAACGACCCGATACGACATCGACCTTTTCAAATGCATTTATTGCGGTTACTGCGAAGAGGCCTGTCCGGTCGATTCCATTGTGTTAACCGATATTCATGAATATCACTTTGAAACCGGCGCGTCAGGGACGATTAGCAAGCAAGATCTCCTGCAGATTGGGGACACGCACGAACCCGCCATTGCGCGGGCGCGGCAGGCGGATTCACCGTACCGGTAGACCATGACGTTTCTTCAGTTTATTTTTTATCTCTTTGCGGCGATTCTGATCGTTTCGAGTCTGTTGGTGGTAACGGTACGCAACCCAGTCCGTTCCGCGTTGTTTTTGGTTCTGGCGTTCTTCAGCGCCGCCTGTCTCTGGTTGACACTGGAAGCGGAATTTCTGGCGATCGCGTTGGTGCTGGTTTACGTGGGTGCTGTAATGGTGTTGTTCCTTTTTGTGATCATGATGTTGGATATCGACATCGCGAAAATGAGAGCCGGCTTCACCAATTATCTCCCCTTGGGCCTCATTGTCGCGGTACTGATGGCGGGCGAACTGGGCTTGGTGATGTTTTCAAAAGAGTTCTCGGCCGAGAGTCTGCCCAGGCCAGCAGGTCAGATAGCCGAGTACAGTAACACCAAGGCGCTGGGGTCTTTGGTTTATACCGATTATGTGTTTGCTTTTGAGTTGGCAGCGGTCATCCTGCTTGTTGCTATCGTCGCCGCTATCGCTCTGACATTGCGCCGCCGGCCCGTGACTCGCTACCAGGCACCAGAGCAACAGGTCAAGGTTCGAAAGGAAGATCGAGTACGTCTTGTAACGCTCCCGACTCGCCCCGAGGAGGACGCGTGATTCCGTTGTCCCATTATTTGATCGTCGGCGCGCTGTTGTTTGCTATCAGTGTCGTTGGGATCTTTTTAAACAGAAAAAATCTCGTCATTATCCTGATGGCAATTGAACTGCTCTTGTTGGCAGCAAACATGAACTTTGTGGCGTTCTCCCACTATCTTGGCGACTTATCGGGACAGGTATTCGTTTTCTTTATTCTCACGGTAGCCGCTGCTGAGGCTGCAATTGGCCTCGCCATTTTGATCGTGCTGTTTCGAACGCGGCGCTCTATCAACGTTCAGGATCTTGACCGGCTTCAGGGCTGATTGAACGAATGCAAAACCTTGAGCTTGTATATCTCGCGATCCCGTTGCTATGCCTCGCAGCAGCCGTGGGGGCAGGATTTCTCGGCTCGCGGATTGGCCGGACCCATTCTCATCGGGTGGCTATTGCTGGCGTGGGATCCGCATTTGTGCTCTCCTGCTGGGTCGCCTGGGATGTTTTCCACGGCGGGTATTTCAACGGCCCGGTGTACACGTGGGCGGTCAGCGGAGGCATCCAATTTGAAATTGGCTTTCTGATCGATCCCTTATCGGCCGTGATGATGGTTATCGTGACCTTTGTCTCACTGATGGTGCACATCTACACCATTGGTTACATGGCGGAAGATCCCGGTTACAGCCGGTTCTTCGGCTACATCGCCCTGTTTACGTTTGCGATGCTGATGTTGGTGATGTCCAACAATTTCCTCCAGCTCTTTTTCGGCTGGGAAGGCGTTGGGCTCGTGTCTTATTTGTTGATTGGGTTCTGGTACGAACGTGAGTCGGCTGTCCGCGCCAACCTGAAAGCGTTCCTTGTTAACAGAGTCGGGGATTTTGGTTTTATTCTGGGAATCGCGGCGGTTCTCAGCCTCTTTGGCACGCTTGATTATGCCGAGGTTTTTAAGGCGGCGCCTTCAGCCAAACTCGAAGTGTTCGAAGGGCCTTGGGGTGTTGAGTGGGGCGCCATTACTGTGATTTGCTTACTACTCTTTGTCGGGGCGATGGGTAAATCCGCTCAAGTACCGCTACATGTCTGGTTGCCGGACTCGATGGAAGGTCCGACACCTATCTCGGCGCTCATCCATGCCGCCACTATGGTCACGGCCGGTATTTTTCTCGTAGCTCGCATGTCACCGCTTTACGAAATGTCGGTCGCGGCGTCGTCCACGGTATTGATTGTTGGCGCGCTGACCGCATTTTTAATGGCCTTTGTGGCGGTCGTACAGACTGATATTAAGCGGGTAGTCGCTTATTCCACATTGTCCCAGCTTGGATACATGACAGTCGCACTTGGCGTGTCCGCCTATTCGATTGCCATCTTTCATCTAGCGACCCATGCGTTTTTCAAGGCGTTACTTTTCCTGGCGGCAGGGTCAGTAATCATTGCGATGCATCATGAGCAGGATATGCGGCGCATGGGAGGGCTTCGACGGGTAATGCCGATTACCTACATGACGTGCTTAGTCGGCAGTCTCGCGCTTGCCGGAATCCCGCCTTTCGCTGGCTTCTTTTCGAAGGATGCGATCATCGAGGCGGTACATCATTCCAGCGTGCCCGGAGCCGGTTTTGCATATGTCTCCGTTCTTTTGGGAGTCATACTCACGGCTTTTTATTCTTTCCGCCTAGTGTTTATGGCCTTTCATGGGCCTTCGAGGGTTGATTCGCATACCCGGGAGCACCTGCATGAGTCGCCCTGGGTAGTGACGTTGCCGTTGGTGCTGCTCGCCATCCCTTCTGTGATCGCAGGGTTTGTTTTGGTAGGACCGGTCTTTGATGGATCCTTGCTGCGGGACAGCGTGTCGGCCTTACCGGTGGGTGAGGACGGATTGGCGCTAACCGCCGCCGGCATGCTAACCCACGTGCCTGTGTCGATACCGTTCTGGCTGGCGGTCTTGGGTATCGTGCTGGCGTGGGTCTTTTACTCTTTGAAGCCAGATTGGCCCGACATGCTCGCGGCGCGTTTTAATCGGGTGTACCGGGTGTTTTTGAATAAGTACGGATTCGACGAGCTGTATCAAAAGGTATTTGCCGATGGATCACGCTGGCTGGGCGAGCAACTTTGGCAGTGGGGTGATCGTACCGTAATTGACGGGTGGCTGGTAAACGGATCTGCTGCGCTGGTCAACAAGTCCTCTCTTCTGGTTAGACGACTTCAGAGTGGCTTCGTCTATCACTACGCCTTTGCGATGATCATTGGCTTGGTAGGGCTGATGTCCTGGCTTTTCTTCGCTTGACGGCTGGAAATCGTGGAAATTTTTGACGGTCATCTGCTTTCCTTTCTCATTTGGGCTCCTGTCCTGGTGGGTGCTCTGGTGCTGTTGACAGGAAAGGACCGGCGCGCCCCAGCGGCCCGCTGGATTGCCCTGGGAGGGTCTGTGGTGACCTTCCTCGCCAGCGCCTGCCTTTGGGCAAGGTTTGACCGCGGCACGGCGCAAATGCAGTTCGTCGAGAGGGGTGACTGGATTTCCCGTTTCCATATCGAGTACTACCTGGGGATTGATGGGATTTCGCTTCCCCTTATCCTGCTGACCACCGTGCTCACAATGGTTGTGGTGATCGCGGGCTGGGAGGTCATAAGAACGCGCGTCGCGCAATACTTTGCAGCGTTTTTAATCATGGAGGGTCTGATGATTGGCGTGTTCTGCGCCCTCGATGGCATCCTCTTCTACCTCTTCTGGGAAGCCATGCTGATTCCGATGTTCCTGATCATCGGGGTGTGGGGCGGACCGAATCGTGTGTACGCAGCGATCAAATTCTTTTTGTACACCTTACTGGGATCGCTTTTGATGCTGGTTGCGCTTTTGTTCCTATACAACGCCACCGGTGGATCGTTCGACATTCTTGCTTTCCATGCCTTCCCGCTTTCAAACTCGGTGCAGACACTTATTTTTCTCGCGTTCTTTGCCGCGTTTGCAGTCAAAGTGCCTATGGTGCCGGTACATACCTGGCTTCCTGACGCCCATGTTGAGGCACCTACTGGCGGTTCGGTTATTTTGGCCGCCATTACGCTTAAGATGGGTGCCTACGGGTTTTTGCGTCTGGCAATGCCGATCGCCCCCGATGCGGCTGCTGATCTAGCCTGGCTCGTAGTGACGCTTTCACTGGTGGCCGTGGTGTACATCGCCCTGGTGGCTCTCGTGCAGCGGGACATGAAGAAGCTCATTGCTTATTCGTCAATTTCCCATATGGGTTTCGTTACATTAGGGTTTTTTGTTTTTGATGCCCAGGCAATGGAAGGGGCTGTGGTGCAAATGATCTCGCACGGATTTGTCTCGGGCGCCATGTTTCTTTGTGTGGGCGTTCTTTACGATCGGCTGCACTCGCGAGAGATAGCGACTTATGGAGGCGTGATCAAGGTGATGCCGGTATTCGCCTTTTTCATGGTGTTCTTCGCTATGGCAAATGCCGGCCTTCCAGGTACGTCCGGATTTGTGGGCGAGTTTCTGGTTATTTTGGGCACATTCTCAGTAAGCGGTTTTTATGCAACGATCGCGGCGCTTACGCTGATTGTTGGCGCCGCCTACACGCTCTGGATGGTCAAGCGAGTGGTGTTTGGCGCGATCAAAAATACCGAGGTCGAAGCCCTCTCGGATCTCAACCGGCGAGAGTTCTGGATGCTGTCGACCATGGCTGCTGCTGTGCTGCTGGTAGGGGTGTGGCCGGCCCCCTTGCTTGAGGTGATGCAGTCGTCAGTCCAGCATCTGCTGACGCACTTGGCGGTAACCAAGCTATGATGACCCTCGCCAATCTTCATCTCAATCTCATCGCGCCAGAGATTTTCCTGTCGGGTGCGGCATGTCTCGTTCTTCTCATTGAGCTCTTTATCAAGCCCGCTCGGGCATGCGCGCTGGCGTGGCCATTGTCGTTGATCGCTTTATTGATATCGGGCGGCCTTGCGTTTGGGCAGATCAACAATCCGCCGTTGATTGGATTAAACGGCCTGGTAATCTCGGACTCCGCGGCCGCCCTGTTGCGGGGTATGAGCTGTTTTCTTGCTGCTGGCGTATTGTTCTATGCGCAACGCTATAGCCAGGCTCGCGACATTTGGCGAGTGGAGTATCTCACGCTCGCACTGTTCGGCGTGGTGGGAATGATGACGATGATCGGCTCGGCTCACTTACTCACATTGTATGTGGGCGTTGAGCTGTTGGCCTTGTGTCTGTACGGAATGATCGCGATGCAGCGCGATGCGGTGCAGGCTGCCGAAGCGGCGATGAAATACTTTATTCTCGGTGCATTGGCGTCGGGCCTCCTGCTTTACGGCATGTCCTTGCTGTACGGCCTTACTGGGACGCTGTCGCTGGCCTCGATCAGCGCCAATAGTTTGACCACACTGCTACCGACAAGCCTGCCACTCATGCTCGCTGTTGTGATGGTTATCGCAGGCTTACTTTTCAAACTAGGGGCTGTCCCGTTTCATATGTGGGTTCCAGATGTCTATGAGGGATCGGCCACCGGAACGACGCTGTACCTTTCGGCGGTTCCTAAGCTCGCGGCATTTGCGATTCTTTATCGACTGCTCGAACAAGGGCTCGGTGGCTGGATCGAGATCTGGCAGGACATTCTGTTGCTGACCGGTATTTTTTCGATTGCGCTCGGCAACGTTATCGCGATCGCCCAGACCAGCCTGAAGCGCATGCTGGCCTACTCGACGATCTCGCACATGGGGTTCCTGTTGCTGGGCTTCGCCTCTGCTACAACTAGCGGCTACGCCGCATCAATGATGTATGCGTTGATTTATGCAATTACCACTTTAGCGGTTTTCGGCGTCATGCTTGCTTTATCGCGCGACGGGTTCGAGTCTGATCAGTTAGATGACCTAAAGGGTCTTAACCAGAGGCATCCATGGCTTGCCTTTCTGATGCTTCTGGCTATCTTTTCGCTAGCGGGGATTCCCCCGACGGCTGGATTCTTTGCAAAACTTCTCATTCTTCAAGCGGTAGTAGAAGCCGGGTTTTTGGCGGTCGTCGTCGCGGCAGTCCTATTTGCTGTGGTGGGCGCGTTCTACTATCTTCGTGTCATTAAGTTGATGTACTTTGATGCGCCGCGTGAGGATTTACTAGCGGCATCAGCGCGCGGCTACCGTCCCAGCGTGCTTTGGGTGTTGACGGCAAACGCCGTTCTCGTTGTGGCGATCACGCCGTGGATTGGGGCCATTATGGACGTCGTGTCGTCCACACTTTAGGAATCCCGAAGCCCCACTGAACCAGCCATTCGTGCCGGCTTTTTTAGGTGCTTTTTGGGGCGCATTTTCTCCGAAAAATGCCCTCGCTGTGGTAAAATTTCGGGTATAAAAATAGCCCAGTTTTCTCGCCCGTTCACGTCTTAAATCCGGGCATACACCTCATAGAAAAACAGGTCCTAGCGAGGGTGTTTTTGCCTAATGGATGATATAGCCAAAGAAACGTTCCCTGCTAATTTAGAGCAGGAGATGCGTCAGTCCTATCTTGATTATGCGATGAGCGTGATCGTGGGGCGCGCTTTGCCTGATGTGCGCGACGGGTTGAAGCCGGTCCATCGCCGGGTGCTGTATGCGATGGCGGAGCTCGGCAACGATTGGAACAAGGCGTATAAGAAGTCCGCCCGCGTGGTCGGTGACGTCATCGGAAAATACCATCCGCATGGCGACTCGGCCGTGTACGATGCGATCGTCCGGCTGGCCCAGCCTTTCTCGCTGCGATACCCGCTTGTCGACGGGCAGGGTAACTTTGGCTCGGTCGACGGCGACGCTCCTGCTGCGATGCGTTACACCGAGATCCGTCTTGCTCGGATCGCGCATGAACTCTTGGACGACCTGGATCGTGAGACGGTCGATTTTGTACCGAACTACGATGAGACCGAGAGCCAGCCTGCCGTACTGCCGGCGCGGTTTCCGAACCTGTTGGTCAATGGGTCGGTCGG
>RGTL01000181.1 GCA_010025385.1 Gammaproteobacteria bacterium
GGCGCGACCGGACAGAATGCGAGCCAGATAGTTTGAAAGCGCGCCGACGTTTCGGGAGATCGACATTTCGTTGTCGTTGAGGATCACGAGCAGATTGGCATCAAGGTCGCCCGCATTGTTGAGCGCCTCCATCGCCTGCCCCGCGCTAAGCGCGCCATCACCAATAACGGCAACGACTTGTCGGGGCTCTTGATTAAGCTTGGCCGCGATCGCCATGCCGAGTGCGGCGCTGATTGAGGTGCTGGAATGCCCCGCACCGAAGTGATCATATTCACTCTCAGCGCGCTTCAAAAATCCGGACAGACCGCCGGCTTGTCGAATGGTATGCATACCCTTACGGCGGCCGGTCAATATTTTGTGTGGGTAAGCCTGATGCCCGATATCCCAAACCAGGCGGTCGTTAGGCGTATCGAATACGTAGTGCAGCGCGATAGCGAGTTCGACGGTGCCCAGTCCCGGAGCCAGGTGCCCACCAGTGCCCGATATGACATCAATTAGGAAATGCCGAAGTTCGTCAGCCAGGGGCCGTAAGTCCTTTTCCTCCAGGCGCCGCAGGTCAGCAGGCAGATCGATCTTTTCCAGCAGAGAGGAAGATTCAGGACCACTCATAAATAGGAAGGAGCGGGTGCGAGGCGACGAATCGCCGTTGGCCAGGTCAGTGTGATCGCTGCAAGGTGAAAAGGGCCAGCGAACGTAGCAGTCTAGCGTCCAGCCCGGCATCGTCAAGAGCGTCCAGCGCCTGCTGCGTAAGTTCTTCAGCGTAGGCTTTAGACGGACCTTCTCCGAGCACGCTTAAAAAGGTCGGTTTATCCTTTTCCCGATCCGCGCCAGCGGGTTTTCCGAGCGTTTGGGTGTCGGCGGTACCGTCGAGAATATCGTCGACGATCTGAAACGCTAAACCCATCGGGGCGGAAAATCGAGCAAGACATTCCCGCATGTTGGAATCCGCATTAGCGCTCAAAGCGCCAAGGTCCACAGAAGCCCGGATCAATGCGCCTGTTTTGAGGTGATGCATTCTTTCAAGCAGGGATCGATCCGCGTCTTTGGCTACCAGGCTGAGGTCTATCGCTTGACCGCCGGCCAGTCCAAGCGATCCTGATGCGCTCGCGAGCGACTCAATCATTTTGAGGGCTTGCGTCGGAGAAACCTGTGTATCCGAGGCGCCGCACAACACGTCAAAGGCCAATGTCTGAAGGGCGTCGCCGGCAAGGATAGCGGTGGGTTCATCAAAGGCTACGTGGCAGGACGCCTTGCCTCGCCGCAGGTCATCGTCATCCATCGCGGGAAGATCATCGTGAACCAGGGAAAATGCATGAATCAGCTCGACGGCACAGGCGGCTCGATCCATCGCGGACTCCACAGCTCCCAGCGAGTCACCCGTGGCATAGACCAGCGCCGCTCGGTAGCGCTTCCCTGCGCCGATGCTCGAATACCGCATCGCCGCGTGCAGCGATGCGGGTTCCTGCTGTGCGCTCGGCAAAAAGTGTTCTAGAAGGTCATCGACTCGCTTTCGGCAGTGGGACCAGAACGCATGAAGATCGTCGCCGGCCACAGCTACTCTTCGTCGTCTGGGTCAGGGTCCCCTTCGCTGTCTTTCTCAAGGAGCTGTTGGACTCTTGCTTCGGCGTTTTGCAGACTGTCTCGACACTGTTTTACCAGTTCCATGCCGCGCTCGAAATCCTTGAGCGACGCTTCAAGCGCTTGGTCCCCGCTCTCCATCCGTTCAACGATGGTTTCAAGTTCCTTTAGCGATTTCTCAAAGTCTCCGACGCGAGAACGTGCAGGTTTCGCCATATCAATCTCCGACAAATTAAGGAGGTGCTGCGGTTAAGCGTTCGCCGACCCGAAATTTTATCGCAGACCCAGGTACGACTCCAGCAAGTAGCCGGCCCTTGATGCTCGGTGCGAATACGAACACGACGGCCCCGCGCTGCGATAGGGTTCGTGTATGATTTGCGCCGTCTTAACCACCGATTCCAATCTGTCATGGCGGGAACCTACGACGCGTCTTCGATCGAAGTCCTGACGGGACTTCAGCCGGTTCGCAAGCGACCGGGAATGTATACGCAGACCGATAGACCAAATCACCTGGTTCAGGAAGTCGTTGACAACAGCGTCGATGAGGCGATTGGCGGATACGCACGCCGAATATCCGTCGTTCTGCATAAGGACGGCTCGGCTTCTGTTGCTGATGATGGGCGTGGGATGCCCGTCGATAAGCACAAGGGCGAAAAAGTGAGCGCGGTCGAGGTCATCCTGACGCGACTCCACGCGGGGGGCAAGTTCTCTGACAAATCCTATGCGTTCTCCGGCGGTCTTCACGGTGTGGGTGTTTCGGTGGTCAACGCGCTTTCCACGAAGCTGGAGGTCAGCGTCAGAAGGGGCGGCCAGGAGTATGCGATGGCCTTTCGTGACGGTATTCCTACCGGCCCCTTAAAGCCGGTTGGTAAGGTGGGTGCGCGAAATACCGGTACCAGCATCCGATTCTGGCCCGATCCAGGATTTTTTGATTCGCCGGCCATATCGGTGTCGCGACTCAAGCGCCTGCTTCGTGCGAAAGCCGTGCTTTGCTCGGGTCTTCGAATTGATTTCAAGGATGAAGACAATAAAAAGAATGATGAGACCTGGGAATACGAGGACGGTCTTCTCGATTATCTCTCCGGTCAGCTGGAGGGTTCTGAGCTGCTACCGGATCCGGCCTGGGTGGGTCATATCTCGCAGAAGGAGTATCAAATCGATTGGGGCGTGACCTGGATTGAAGCGGGCACAGAGGGTTTTGAGGAAAGCTATGTCAATTTGATTCCCACGGCTCAGGGTGGAAGTCACGTCAGTGGTTTTCGCACGGGCCTTACTGAAGCGCTTCGGGAGTTTTGTGAATTTCGCTCGCTGTTGCCTCGAGGAATCAAGATTGCGCCAGAGGATGTTTGGCAAAAATGTGCCTATGTCCTATCGCTTCGGATGAAGGACCCTCAGTTCAGTGGGCAAACCAAAGATCGTTTGTCATCCCGCGATGCCGCAACAGTCACGGCCGCTGCGGTCAAGGATGAATTCAGTCTATGGCTAAATCAGAATTCCCAGTGGGGAGAGCGAATCGCCGAGTTAGCAATTGCCAATGCGCAAAGCCGATTGCGCTCTGCGCGTCAGGTGGAAAGAAAGAAGGTGGCTTCAGGGCCGACCTTGCCCGGCAAGCTCGCAGACTGCACCAGCGAGGATCTTGAGCGCACCGAATTGTTTCTGGTGGAAGGGGATTCTGCCGGTGGCTCAGCCAAACAGGCCCGTGACAAGGACTTTCAGGCGATTCTGCCGTTAAGAGGAAAAATTCTGAACACTTGGGAAGTTGAGTCAGCCGAAGTGCTGGGTTCGCAGTCCGTGCACGACATTGCTGTCGCGCTCGGCGTTGATCCGGGCTCAAGCGATGCTTCCGGGTTGAGATACGGGCGGGTCTGCATTCTTGCGGACGCCGATTCGGATGGCGCGCATATTGCCACGCTGCTGTGCGCGCTTTTCGTGCGCCATTTCAGGCCGTTGGTTGAAGCCGGCCGGGTGTGCGTGTCCATGCCGCCGCTGTACCGGATTGATGTGGGCAAGCACGTGGTATACGCGTTGGATGACGCGGAAAAAGACGAGGCGATCGAGAAAATCAAGCGCGATAAACGCACAGGCGCTGTCAATGTTCAGCGCTTCAAGGGGCTTGGCGAGATGAACCCCGCACAGTTGCGCGAGACCACGATGGATCCCGATTCGCGACGCCTCATTGAACTGACCCTGGATTCGGGAAAGAAAACGGACTCGATGCTCGATCTTCTTCTCGCCAGAAAGCGAGCGCCGGACCGGAAGGACTGGCTCGGTAAGCGCGGGAATGAGGCCGAGGTCGCCTAGACCATCGGATGCGAATCCTGCTAATCGACCTCGTCATCCGGTGGCGAAAGCCAGAAGGGCGATTGGCGCGGGTCTGAAATTATTTTCTGTTCCTGGCGGTAGGGACGAAACCCCACGCGCTGGTAGACGATGATCGCTTT
>RGTL01000182.1 GCA_010025385.1 Gammaproteobacteria bacterium
TCACAAGAGAGAAGTGATGTTAGCAAGATCGAAGAGATTGTCGTTGTGGCGAGAAAGCGGGAGGAGAACCTGCAGGAGGTTCCTGTTGCGGTTACAGCGTTTAGTGCTGCTCAGCTGCGGGATTTGGGCGTCTTCAACACGGCAGACCTGAACAACGCGATGCCTAATCTTCAGGTGGGTTCGTCCTACGGTGAAACACAGCCGAACTTCACTATCAGAGGTGTGGGTGTGGGTACGGAGTACAACTCTAACGCATCTTCCCCAAACGGCATTTATGTCGATGAGGTTTATCAGGCCTTTAGAGCTGCTCATGGTCAGCAGCTATTTGATCTGCAGCAAATCGAGGTGCTACGGGGACCGCAGGGCACCCTGTACGGGCGCAATACAACGGGTGGAGCCATCAACTTTACCACCATGCGGCCGCAGCTTGACGGCACGCAAGGCTATATCACCGCGGGGGTTGGCAATTACGGCCGTGCAGAGACCAGCGGTGCTGTCGACATTAGTGTTAGCGAGAACTTTGGAGTCCGATTGTCGGGCACCTACATGGAGCGCGACCCTTACGTAGAGAACAGGTTGCCCCCGGGCCCGGTTCAGGTCAATCCGAATCTTCCTGGGCCATCTTTTGGTTACACCACAGACTCTCGAGACTCGGGTGGTGGCGAACGCTACGCATTCCGCTTGGGTGCGGTGCTCGATCTGGGCCGCTTGAACGTGTTTTTTAAAGCCTATGTCAGCGATGCCAATGGTGATCAGGACAGTCCCCAGAACCAGGGAGAGGGCGGTTACATAGCTGTATCTCGCGGGGCGTTCGGGGGCCTCTATGGCATCGGGCTAGACGATTACTTGCCGCCGGCTTTCGATGCGTCCGCACTCGGAATAGACGACCTTGAAATCATGGCTGACACCATTGGTGTTGCCGAGACAGAAACTGACGGCGTGGTCCTTAATATTGCCTATGATCTGACCGATTCGATCACGCTGTCCTCTGTAACGGGCTTTGATAACGGTTATTACGGGTTGCTACCCAATATCGATTGTGATGGAACGCCCTACTACGTGTGCGCGATTGGCTATGAATCCGATATGGAGTCATTTAATCAGGACTTCAGATTAGCGTACTCCTCGGACCGGTGGGATGTGATTGCAGGCATTTATTACGGTGAGGACAAAATCGTCAGTAATAACACGCCGAACTTCTTCGGCTTCTTGAGCGACACCAATACTGCATTGGGCGCACCCCCGTCTTACTTCAATCCGGGTGGGGCACTTGGGCTAGGATTGCCAACCCCATTCCGAGCAACGCAGGACTACACGCAAGAGCGAGAGTCGCTGGCGGTATACGGTGAGGCGACCTACGCAATGAACGACGCATGGTCCGTCACAGTGGGGCTGCGCAGGACAGAAGATGACTTCTCGTATGTGGATGCGTTGACTACGTTCTTCGACGACGCGGGTGATCCACGTGCTTACTTTGTGTCGGACTATCTTCCGGGAATTGCCAATGGTTTTTATTTGCTCGAAGATGCATGTTCAGCGGATGGCAGTGTCTGTGTGCCTGCCAGTGCAGGCAACGCAGGTCCGCTCAATCGATCCGACGATTCTGCGCAGACTACGGGCCGCGTGATTCTGGACTTCAAACCAAACGAAAACTTGATGCTTTTCGGCAGCTTCAGTAAAGGATACCGAGGGGGAACCTACAACGGCCTGGCGTTCCAGAGCGCGGCACAGGTGTACTTTGTAGAGCCCGAGGTCGTAGATGTCTTTGAGTTTGGCTTCAAGAGCCGCTTTTTTGACGACACCGTGCAGTTAAATGCTTCAGCTTTTTACTACGATTACGAAGGGCAGCAAAACCAGGTAATCGACCCCAACTCAACGACCTTTCTCATCAATCTTGATGGCGAGATGAGGGGCTTTGAGGTGGAGCTTGTGGTGGTCGCCAGCGATCGACTCCGTTTTAACGCAGGCCTTGGTGTTCTTGATACCGAGTTTGATGGAGGGAACTGTGGCAATGCGACCCAAGTAGGCGCGTTACCCCAGGACGGTAACTGTATATTCACCGCCGCCGGGGTCATCGACGTGGGCGGGAATCCCTTCCCTTATGCCGCCCAAAACTCCGCTAATTTGGGCATGGACTGGTACCTTGGCCAACTTGGTCAAGGGGATCTAAAGTTGCATGTTGATGCCGCATTCTCAGGGCACTTTAATTACGACACCTTCGGTAACTACAGCGGGGCAGCAGCGCCACTGGGATTAGGCCCAATTCGAGACGGTAGCGAGAGCTACTGGGTCGTTAATGCTCGAGCAACCTGGGAAACAGACGATTGGCGCATCGCGGTGTGGGGTAAAAATCTCACCGATGAGGTTTATTACCCCAACGGCATTAATGTCGAGGGTAGCTATAACAGTACTTATCTGGTGCGCGCCGCACCGCTGACCTTTGGGGCAGAGTTACGGTACAACTTCTAATCAACTGTTATCGTGAACGCATCACTGGCTTGCGTGCGCAGAGATTGATCCGGTCCATGCTCAAGGGAAGCTGCAAAAGAGCGCGTTGCCATAGGATCCTGAGCGTTGTCGGTGCGCTAGTGCTGGCCCAACTGGGCGCTAGCGTTTTGGCATCGTCGCAAGGACTCGGCCAAATCGACTCCGTGCAGAGCGAGTGGCGCGTGCACGGGGGCACGCCGGCCGAGCAGCGTCATAGCCAACTCACCCATATCGATAGGGGCAATGTCTCCAGGTTGGGACCTGCGTGGCACTTTGAATTTGATAATGCGCGTGGTCTGGAGGCCACGCCACTGGTGGTCAATGGCGTGCTGTACACCACGGGTGCGTGGTCGCATGTTTATGCATTTGATGCCAAAACAGGTGGCCTGCTATGGCATCACGACCCCAAAGTGCCGGGTGCAACCGCGTTCAAGGCGTGTTGCGATGTGGTTAATCGAGGGCCGGCTTATCACAATGGTCAAATCTTTGTCGGCACGCTCGATGGCAGATTGCTGGCTCTCAGTGCCCTGACGGGTGAGTTGAATTGGTCAACGGTGACCGTCGATCAATCTTTGCCATATACCATTACCGGTGCGCCCCGAGTGATTAACGGACAGGTGGTAATTGGGAATGGGGGGGCTGAAAACGGTGTTCGTGGTTACGTTAGCGCCTACTCTGTAGACACGGGCGAGCTGACCTGGCGTTTTTATACTGTGCCCACCCAGTCGGCCAAAGGCCCCGACGGCGCAGTATCCGACAATATGCTCGAATCGATGCGAGCCACCTGGCAAGGTGATTTCGACCAGCTTGGTGGTGGCGGTACTGTCTGGGATGCCATTGTCCACGACGCAGAGCTGGGGCAGATTCTTATTGGAGTGGGAAATGGTTCGCCTTGGGACCATAAGTTGCGCTCAGAGGGAGTGGGGGACAACTTATTTCTGTCCTCTGTCGTCGCCCTCGATGATCAGACAGGTGCTTACCGGTGGCATTATCAAGGAACCCCTGGGGATACTTGGGACTTCACTCAGACTCAGCCAATCATCCTTGCCGACCTGAGGATCGACGGTGAGCTGAAAAAAGTCATGATGCAAGTTCCCAAAAACGGGTTCTTCTACGTGATTGACAGATCTGACGGCAGTCTGATTTCCGCAGAAGCCATTGTGCCTATTAATTGGGCTACTGGAGTCGATAAAGACACGGGCCGTCCTATCGAGGTCGCTGGCGCCCGCTATGAGGACGCTCCTTTCGTAGGCTCCCCAGGCGGGATAGGGGCCCACAATTGGCATCCCATGGCATACAGCCCCGACACAGGGCTGGTGTATGTGCCCACGCAGGTGGCTTTTTTTGTCTATGAAAGCTTTAGCCGGTTCGTCGTTAGTGAAGGGGCACCCAATTGGGGTGTGGACTATCTTGCTAACTCACTGCCGTCGGAGTCTGACACTGATTTAAAGGCTATTGCTGACACACTTAGCGGATCATTGGTCGCATGGAACCCTGTTACTCAAACAGAAGC
>RGTL01000183.1 GCA_010025385.1 Gammaproteobacteria bacterium
GAGGGAGTGGAAACCCCGCAGCAATGGCATCTGCGAGCCGACGCAACGCGACAATGACGGCGCCGTTGGCATCGAAAGTTCCTTGCGCTTCTTTATCAAACGGTTTGCAACGGCCATCCGGGGACAAAATGCCGCCCGCGTGAAAGAGATATCCCTCGTCCTGGGGAAGATGAATAGAGCACCCCCCGCAAAGGGCTAGGTCCGATTGATACGACAACAAACTCTGAACCCCAAAGATGGTGGCGACCAGAGAGGTCGAGCAGGCAGTATTTATCGAGACCGCTGGCCCTTGTAAGTCGAGTTTGTACGCGACCCTCGACGGGACAAAGTCTTTGTCATTCCCCAGGCTCACAGACCATGGCCCCACAGCCTCCACCAGCTCCGGACGCGACAGGAGATTTCTGATGAGGTACGAATTAAGGCCTACTCCCCCGAACACGCCGATTCTTCCCGGAAACCGATCGGGATCAACCCCGCTGTCTTCAAGAGCCCGCCAAGCCGTCTCGAGAAAAATGCGGTGTTGGGGGTCTAATACTTCAGCCTCTCGAGGGGTAAATCCAAAAAATTCAGCGTCAAACTTATCCGCCCCGGGAAGCGCTCCAAAAGCCGACACCCTGTGGGTACCACGCCCCAAAAATTCATCCCCCGTCGCACCTTCAAATCGTGTGATCGTCTCCTTGCGGGACATCACGATATCCCAGAATTGCGAGAGCGAGGTCGCGCCGGGGACGTTTACCGCCATCCCGACCACAGCGATTTTCACCCCACCCGAGGCAGACCCTGTGGGAGTCTCCATGTCAAGAGCCAGAGTGTCCCGCCACGAAGTCCCGATTTCTCTGCGCTCTTGAGTCCACGCCCCGTCGGCGATTTTTCCCCGCTGAAGGTAACGCCGTAATCACATCGCCAGAGCGTCTTATCCGTTCTGCGATCAGCCTAACGGTTGAAGCCTCATAAACATCTAGCGGCTTTAAACTTGCCTGCAGCTGCTCGTTCATGGCTTCAATCAATTTAAGGACAAGAATCGAATGCCCACCGAGGTCGAAGAAGTTTGTGTCAATGGGGATATCATCGAGCTTCAGGATCTTTTTCCAGATCTCGCTCACTTTCTGCTCAAGGGCGTCGGCTTCACGCGGTACCCGGGCTGGCCTCTGGTCCACGCTAAAAAGACCCGCGATCGCCTTGCGATCAACCTTACCGTTGATGGACAACGGCAAGGATTCGCAGATCTTTATCGCTGACGGGATCATCGCCGACGGTAACTGCTCGCGGAGCAGCGACAATAACTGACTGGTGTCCACTTCCATGTTTTTGGCAGGAACGACAAGGGCGACCAATCGATGATCATTTTCGGAGGCTTCATGGAGCATCACTGCCGATTGAGCCACTGCTGGATGTTGCGTGATAAGGGATTCGACCTCCTCAGGCTCGATCCTAAATCCTCTCAACTTAATTTGGTCGTCTTTTCTCCCAAGATACATAAGGTTACCGCTCGCCTCCCATCGTGCGAGGTCGCCCGTCAGATACCCGCGAATCTGCACGGGCGGCGCTTGGTCATCGCGCTCATGATCTTTTAGGGTGATAAACCTCTCACCGGTAAGCGAATCCTGATTCAGGTAGCCGTTACCAACCCCCTGTCCATATATGAAAAGCTCACCGGTCACACCGAGCGGCACTGGATTCCTATTCGTATCCAATACGCGTAACCCTACATTTTGGATAGGCCGACCAATCGGTACCGGATCAGCAAGCGTCGCGTTTTTTGGAATTTCATAGACGCAACAGCCCACGACCGTTTCGGTCGGTCCGTACTCGTTAATCACTCGGGCATAGGAGTCCGTCCCGAGCCAGGGAAGCACGGCGCCCATCTTAACGGCCTCACCCCCCAAAACGATATAGCGCACCGAGTCCTGTGGGATCCGGTTACCGAGACTCGCATTCAACAACTCCAGATGGGTGGGAGTTAATTTCAGAAGCGAAAGGTTCCGACTTTCCCGAATGAGATTCGCGATACCAAGAATCGGATCGGCAGACTGTTCCGGTATAACAATGCGCTGCCCCGAAAACAGTGGCGGAAAAATACTGGTCAGGGTCGCATCGAACCCGATGCTTCCATGAAAGACCGCTCCAGAGCCCGTGCTCAGCTCATAGTGCTCCGCGGCCCACACAACGTAATTTGCGAGCGCGCCATGGCTGATCTCAACACCCTTCGGCCGGCCGGTTGAGCCGGAGGTATATAGGACATACGCAACGTCATCCTTTGAAATCTCGACCCAAAATTCACCGTCCTCTGCCTCTCCCGACGCCGCGATCTCGCTGATAAGAACAGGCTCCGCCTTAATACCCTCCCATTCCGAACCCGGGTTTTCGCAAAGCAGTGCCCTGGCGCCGCTATCCTTGCAGATCCATTGCTTGCGCAATGCCGGTGTCGCGGGATCAACAGGAACCATGACGCACCCCGCCCGAAGTACACCTACCATCGAGGCAAGCAACTCCGGGGAATGCTGACCCGTCACAATCACACGGTCGCCACGCGAGAGTCCGATGCTGTGCAAGTGCTGGGCTACCCGATTGGAACGATGATCGAGATCAGCAAAGGTTACTTGCTGCTCTTCAAATTCGACAGCCACGTCGCTGGCTGCAGAAATGAAGACCTCCCTAATACCCGCAATGATGCTGGGTTCGATATCTACGCTTGGACCGCATTCGAATTCCTCTTTTTGTCGCCTTATTGAGTCCTCGCTACAGATGCCAGCGAAAAGGGAGATGCCATCGGGTGCAGTTAGACCGTTACGCACGCTCTTGACCAAGCCTTCGCCGAGCTCTTTGGAAAGATCGTCGCTGACATAGTCAGCACGCTGAGTAAGCTCCAAGAAATATCCCTTGGCCCCGACTGTGACGTTGCAAATCAAGTCGAAGGCGGTGAATCCCGCTGGCGTGGGATGCCACTGGGCCGGCGTCCCGCCCGGACCTTGCAGATTTCCCGGTTCATCAAAATTGAAGATGACGGAGATCAGGTTTTCAGCGGCTAACCCGGAGCCCGAACTCACTCGCGGTGCTAATGCCATAATTTCCGAGAAGGCAAGATTCTGATGCTCGTAAGCTTCAAGAAGACTTCGGCGAGCAGAAGCGATAAACGCCCCCTCCGAATCACAGGCTCTACTGTCGATACGGACGGGAATAAGATGCGTCAGATATCCGATCACATCATCGAACTCTTTGTTCGGGCGACCGGTTACGGGCACGCCGATCAGGAAATCCTCAGCTCCTGTGAGCTGCCTCAACCAGGCCGCGAATGCTGAAAAAAAGTACATGAACTCCGTACACCCGCTTTTCACGGCACGCTCTCTGAGCTTTTGTGTTTCCTCTTCCCCGAAGGCGAACGCATACCGGACCGCATCAAAGTTCCAGTCCGTTTTTCCTCTCTGGTCTCGCGGAAGTTCTAAATTGTTGGGCCGATTCGATAATAACGATGTCCAGTACTCCTTCTCCGCCCGGTAATCCTGGGAGTCGAGAAAATTCCGAAGTTTCTTGACCCCAATTTTTTCGTTCTCCCGGGTTAACTCCACGCCGTCGTATCGGTTGATGATTTCCCTAAAAAGAAGATTCATCGAAATCCCATCGATCGCAAAATGATGCCCAATCAAACGGAGGAGCAGGCTGCCATTCACGCCGCGACGCAGATGACCTTTGAGTAAAGGGCCTTTTTCGAGGTCGAAGTCGATATTCATGGGTCGATTGAGCCATTCCTTCTCCAGTGTCAGCCCTTCGGATCCCGAAAATTCCCCGCCCCATTCGAGCGTGGGGGATGCGGCGTCGGGCCTTAGCTCACCGGTTGGCGAACTCGGAACAAGAAACAGGGATTCCTGAGCAGCAACAGCCTCGGCAAATGCTTTTTCGAGGCGCTCCCGAGACAGATCTCCCGACAGCTCAACCGTCCCGCCCACCAGATAGGCCTTACTGCCCTCTCGTGTCATTTGATGAAGCGTGAA
>RGTL01000184.1 GCA_010025385.1 Gammaproteobacteria bacterium
GATCCCCGCAAGTACTGGTCGCTCCCGATCATGGAGTTTCCGGTGCGCAATTATGCTGAGTTCGTTGTATCGCAGGCTTTTCTGGATCGTGCGGGACGTTTTACCACGTGGGATATCGAACTCAACTGTAGCTTCGCGCCGTATCGCCGCACCCTGAAAAAGGTCAACTTCGAGGAGGCGTACCACTTCCGCCATGGCGCGATGTGGACTGAGTTCTACTACAACCAGAACGACGAGACCAAAAAGCTGGTAGAAGATGCCGTGCGCTGGATTTTCCCCTGGGGCTATCACTGGTACGGACGCCCGGATGACCTCAAGGGCTACCCGGACCAGTTGAACTACAAGGTCCGGGCATGGAGCAACGACACCATGCGCAGCAAGTGGCTGCGTTCGGCAACGGATTTCGCCGACAGGGTCGGATTGAAGGTACCGGCCGAGAAAGACAAAGAGACGGGTGAGTATCGCATCACCGATATGCCCTATCCCATGACCTTTGACGCGGCTAATCATGATTGGGAGTGGGAAGAGACAACCTGGGATCGCGCGATCGGCAACTTCAAGTCGGGTGGACCCATGCGTCCGTCGTGCTACGAGCGGCTGCAGCGGGAAGAGTGGGGAGATCAGCTGTGGTAACCGAAGCGGCCGTTGCCGAGGTGCTCAACGGCGTGATGGACCCGCACATGAATGTCAGTCTCCCTGACATGGGCATGGTGCGGCGCATTACGGTGTCGACAGAGGGCGATGTCGATGTAGGGCTGGTATTCCCCTGCGTGGGTTGCCCGGCCTGGGATCTCATTCAAAACGATATCAAGCGTTCAGTCGGCGGGCTCGAGGGCGTTCGCTCCACCAAGGTGCGCATCGAATGGCAGCACGAGTGGAGTCGGGAAGACATTGTCCCCGAAGCTCGCCTGATTGCCCGTGAACACGGCTACTGCATTTAGGAGTAGGGCATGGGTTTGGTAAAGCAAAAAACTGCGCGCAACACGATGGATTGGGAGTACTTCGAGGTATTTGCCCGCGAGGAGCCCGACGGCCCGCTCTTTCATCTTGGATCGGTCAGCGCGCCCAACAAGCCCGCGGCGGTAGGTCAGGCTCGGATGGTTTACTCCGAGAAGCCCTGGGTTGAGATGTGCATCTGCCCGCGGGCCGAGGTGACGCCCGTGATCTCGGTGAACGACATGATCGGGATTGCCTGAGCGATGCGTGACGCGGGTAAAAATGGCACGGCACGTTCCAACAGTCTGAGGGAACTGTTCGGCGAAAAATACGATGCCTCTGTGCCGTGCCCCTGGTGCGAATCCGAGGATACCCGGGTATCGAACCCTTTCGGCGGCACCGTGTCTGAAATGAGCATGCAGTGCAATCAGTGTGAAGCCACCTTCGGTTGGATGAAGTGGCAAGACAAACTCCCCGGTCAATGAGACGGGGACCAAAGCCAGGAGAAAAACGTGGCAGCTACAGATAAAGCGTTGATGCAGGAATTATTGTGTATCGCCGATACCGACTGGGTATTGGGGCACTGGTATATCAAGGTAATGCTCAATGGCAGGAGCTTGCCCGATTGCACGGCCTTTGCGGGCATGGGCCAGGATAGCTTGGGACACACTCGAGCGATTTTTCGCCTGCTCGAGGACCGACTCGATCTGCCCGAACATCAGTTGGAGTTTGGACGCCAGCCAGACGCGCTCCATGATTTGGAAGCGTTATCGCGTCCCCCTCAGAATTGGGGTGATTTTTTGATGACGGCTTTCCTCACCGAGTGTGCGGTTTGGCGTTTGTTCTCCACTTTTCTAGGAGGATCGGACCAGGCGCTATCCGGCATGGTGAAGCATTTCGGTAAGGAGCTGTATTTTCATCGCCTGGGTTTGGAGGGTTGGATGCTGGCGGCCAGTGATGAGGAGCGCGCCGATATGAAGGCGTCGCTTGCCGAGCGCGGTGCGGAGATTGCGCGCTGGTTTGGTGAAGACGATGGCGAAGACACATTGCTTGCGGCGGGGATACGCGCCAGTAGCGTTGCCGATGCCAGAGCGGGGTTCCTTGACGATGCGGTGTCGGTCATCACCCAAGCCACGGATCTCAGCGAAGACGCCGTGCTCGAGCACTTACCCACTTCGCTGCCCGAGGGCTGGGATGCCGTGAAGCGCAAATCTCCGGGGGCGACTGTGCCGGCAACGCTATGGGAGTTCATGATTCCCACGGACCCCGATACCGTCGCCTTGCGCAGGCCGCTCGCGGTGAGCGTGGACGATAACCTCGATTTGGTTGATAGGGCGGAGTACTCGCACGCAGATTACGCATAGCGTGACGCCACAGACTCGGGTCGCATAATAAAAAAGGGAGGAATGCGATGACAAAATCAGGTTTGGCGGTGGTGGGCATCGCCGAGGTGCCAACGCGCCGCGATCCGGAGCGCACGCGATGGGATATCTTGCTCGACGTGTGCATGGGGGCCATCAACGACGCGGGCATTGATAAAAACCTGATTGGCGCCGTGATCTCCAACAATCCAATGGCCCAGCCCTCGATGCAGAACGACATGTCGTTGGGCAAGATTCCCGAGGTGATGGGGCTCAAGGGGTGCCGAGATATCGCCATCTGCAATGCGGGTGGTGCCTCGACCACCAATTGTCTGCGCCTCGCCGAGCAGCACATCGCCAGCGGACAAGTGGATTTTGTCTTGATACCGCATACAACCGTGCAGTCAGACATGCCCCCGCAGGACTTGATTAACTTTTTTGCCACCGCACCCCTCGACAAGCAGTTCGAGTACCCCTACGGCGTGAGCTTCAACGGCTCCATGGGGCTGATTACCCAGCGCTACATGTATGAGACGGGCGCGACAGAAGAGGAACTTGCGTCGGTTACCGTTGCGCTCCGTGCGTGGGGGGCGCTCGATCCACTCTCCATTTTTTATGGCAAGACTGTGTCGCTCGAAGATGTGATGAACTCACGGATGATCAGCACGCCGTTAAAGGCCAAAGAGTGCAATCTGCTGGCAGACGGCGGTGGCGCGATGGTGGTGACATCGTGGGAAAAAGCCAGGGAGTTCGGCGACAAAGCGGTTTACAAATTGGGTCATGGCACGCGGTTTATGAGCGCCACGCCGATGCTGCGCGAGGATGTTTTCCATCGCCAGTCTTATCGGGAATCGAGTCAGGATGCGTTGGCGCAGGCGGGTCTATCGATACACGACATGGACCTCCGACAGATTTATGGGGCCTACCCTTATACCCAGTGCAGTGCACTGGAGGGTTACGGGGTCTGCGAGGACGGACAGGGAGCCAAGCTCTGGGCCGAGGGCCGCTGCGGTCCCGGCGGGGATCTGCCCTGCACCACAATGGGCGATGCTACCGGCCGCGGCCACACGGGCAGTGGGGTCAGCATGGCGTTTTATCTCGATACCATCCGCCAGTTGCGTGGGGAGGCAGGAGAGCGGCAGGTCAGCAACTGCGAGCATGCGATTCTGACGACATCGGGGGGGTCTGTGATGAACACCTGCACTACCGTCTTCGGGAGGGCGCTACGATGAGCGAGTACAAAAAGCCGCTTCCCGAGATTCAGCCCTACAGCCAGCCCTTCTGGGATGGGACACGGGAGAACAAGTTGCTGGTTCAGCATTGCAACGCCTGCGATACCAATATTTTTTATCCGCGACGCGACTGCCCCGAGTGCTGGAGTCAGGATTTGGGTTGGATCGAGGCCTCGGGTCGCGCCACCGTTTATACCTACTCGGTGACCTACGAAGGGGTTGAGGAGAAGTTCGTCGAAGACTTGCCGATCATTCTCGCCTGGATCGATCTGCCTGAGGGAATTCGTATGCACACCAATCTGGTGGAGTGTGAGCCGGAGGACGTGGAGATCGGTATGGAGGTCGAGGTCGTTTACCGGCCCGTGACCGATGAGATCACACTGCCATTTTTCAGGCCGGTTTTCGCTTCGTGAGTGACGTCGGTTGGGGGCTTTGGGGGACCTGGGCGGAGACTGAA
>RGTL01000185.1 GCA_010025385.1 Gammaproteobacteria bacterium
TCACCCATTACATGCACGGTAACGTCGGGAAGTCTGTCTCCAACAGAAATAGTCATTTTGGATCCTCTGCAAGATTTAAAACGGATTAGCTGCGGAATTCTACGGTTGACGATTGCGCTAAGCAAAAAGCCGGAAAAATCCGGATTTAATGGGATTCCCTCTAAGGCCACTCCTTTTCCGTTCAGAGAGACTCGCGCGAAATAACCCCCAGCGCGGCACTCGCCAATCGTGCTGCGGCAGGATCTGCTCGACTCGTTAGAAGGATCGGCACCTTGCCGCCCAGAACGAGGCCGGCTGCACAAGCACCCATGAAGTACACCATCATCTTAAAGAGGGCATTGCCCGTCTCAATGGTGGGAACCACAATGATGTCGGCGTGACCCGCTACGGGGCTGCTTATACCTTTTAACTGCGCTGACTCCTCCGAAACGACATTATCAAAAGCAAGCGGCCCGGCAATTTCCATAAGCGGTCGGTTTTCGGACCGCTGCTTAAAGTGCTCGATAATTTCTTTGCACTCGCCCGTAATCGGCATTGCCGCGCTCACGCTCTCGGAGGCCGCCAGCAATGCGACACGAGGTCGCTGAGTACCGAGGCGGTGCGCCAGGATCACCGCATTTTCCACAATCGCCACTCGCGTCATGACGGTGGGCGCGACATTCAGCGCACAGTCCGTTAGCAGAAGCGACTTTTGCTCACCCGGAAGAGACATGTGAAACACATGCGACAAACGAGCCTTGGTTCTGACGCCGTTATGCTTATCCAGTAAGGGGCGCATAAAAGTGTCGGAGTGAATGTGCCCTTTCATCACCATCTGAACCTCGGCGGAAGCCGCAAGCGCCGCTCCGGCGGCAGCCACAGACTCCTCGCCAGCCGCCTCCTCTAGCCTGAAAGAAGAGATATCCCATCGGATCGCCGCTGCGCTTTCCTCAATGGCTCGTCGTTCACCGACAAGCACCGGCTCAATGAGACCGTTATCAAAAGCCTGTTGTGCACTTTCCAGCGCCAGTGCATGTCCCGCACCGACGATCGCCGTAATCGCCCGGCCTCGTCCGCTTGCTTTCTCCAAAAGCGCCGGAGGACAGATTGCTTTTTGCTGGCTTAGAAAAACTCCCATTCGCTCTTTGTTCTCAGACTGAGTCGGTGGTCTAGGGTTTTCCTAGCGGCTGGACTTATTCAGGCTCTCTACTAACTTGAGCCGCTGAATCTTTCCGGACGGACCTTTTGGCAACTCATCCATGACGTGAAAAGCCGACGGCGTCTTGAAGCGCCCGAGATTCTGTTCACAATGGGCGCGCAACCCGTCAAGGTCGATAACAGTTCCCGGACTGGGAACGACGCAGGCGGCCACGTCTTCTCCATAATTGGAGTCGGGTACACCGATCGCCGCAGCCTCCAAGATCCCGGGAAACTGGTAGAGGACATCGTCAATCTCTCTCGGCGCTATGTTTTCGCCCCCTTTAATGATCAATTCCTTTATACGACCCGTGACAAAAACATAGCCATCAGAATCCATTCGACCAAGATCGCCTGTGCGATACCATCCGTCTTCAGTGAAGGCTTCCTTTGTCTTCTCAGGCTCTTTAAGGTAGCGCATCATCAGGTTCGCGCCGCGCACCTGAATCTCGCCTTCTGTATTTGCCTGCGTAATCGCTTGACTCTCTTTCGCAATTCGCACGTCATTCCCGCATGCTCTACCAGGAGATCCAATTCGGTGCCCTTGTGGATTCAGCGGGTTACACAAAATGGGAGCAGCGGTTTCCGTGATCCCCATGGTCTCAACGAGTGGGATTCCAAAGCGCTCTACAAAGGCTTCATGAACTGCCGGCGGCAATGCCGCTGACGCAGAGCGCCCGAACCGCATTTGCTTTAACGACTCGATAGACGGATCGGCGGCTCGATCGTCCGCGCCCAGCAGATATGAAATAATCGTTGGAACCGCACTGAACCAAGTGCAGTCGTTAGTAATGATCCAGTCCCAGAACTGCGAAACCCTGAAGCGATGCGGCATCACGACCGACGACCCACTCAAGAGCGGTGCAATCGCGGTTACCACTTGGCCGTTAATATGGCAGAGCGGGAGCACGCACAACGCCCGATCATTGCGCGTCAGATGATGCGCAGCAGCGGTGTTCGCGCCCCCCGCGAGAAGACTCGCGTGCGAGTGAATGACGCCCTTGGGTCGACCGGTAGTCCCCGACGTGTAAATCAGTAATGCATCATCATCTGCCTTTGGAGCAACAAGCTCGCTACCGTCATCGATATGGGGTAACTCAAGGCCCTCGCGAGACACACCTATCTCAATCCTGAGCGAAGGGATCTGCTCCTTTCTGATTTTCTCAGCCAACGCCTGGTTAGCCTCATCAACAAAAACAATGGGCACTTCCGAGTGTTCAAAAACGTAACGCAGCGCACTCTCCCCCGCTACCGGGTTGAAGGTCGCGATCGTGTAGCCGCCGTACATCGCTCCGAGGAAAAGCTCAAGCGCGGCCTGGCCGTTGGCACGGAGCATGCCCACGCGAGCACCTGGAGAAACGCCCTTTGCGGCCAAGTAACGCGACAGCTGTACTGACGTCTTCCGCAGATCACCCCAGGTTATCTCTGAGGCAGCATCTGGAAAAATGGCAAAGACTTTATCCGGATGCTCCGCCGCGTAGTAGTCGATCAGCGCGCGTACCGTCAGCTGCGTGCAATCCCGGACCGCCGCAAAATCAAGCGGCTCGCTATTTGCCATAGCGCGCCCAATAATCTGTCAGCAGATCATCCGGCGAGATCTCTTGCGGTGGAATTTTTGAGACCACCCGAACGGTATTCAGATAATGGCGGAAATTCATATTTTCGCTGATGCTGTTGCCGCCCCAACTGCCGCAGCCCATCGATAGCGAGAAGGGCAGCGCATTATCGAAGCTCCCGCCTGTTGCAAAACAATGCGCCTGGTTGACGATTACCCGACACGTGGGCAATTCGAGCCCGATCTTTAGAGGGCGATCCTCGGTACGGGTATGTATCCCCACTGAATGCCCAGCGCCCTGATGGGCATAGATAGCACGAACGGTATCCAATGCCGTGGAAAAATCCTCAGCCCGGTACACAGCTAAAACGGGACTTAACTTCTCACCTGAAAACAGATACTCAGGACCAGCACCCGTCTCTTCTACGAGCAAGACTTTGATGGGTTGACCGTTGTCTCGCGAGATACCCGCCATCGCCGCGATCTCTTCGGCGCTTTTGGCAATCACCCGAGGATTGAGTTTGCCATCGACCCACATGAGCGCTTGAAGCGCCGCTTTCTCTTCGGCGCTCAACAGAACCGCTCCGTGCGCTGCGAGCCCTCCGAGCATCCGCTCATAATTCCCTTCCACCACGACCAGACTGTTCTCCGAAGAACAACTGGTGGCGTTATCGAACGTTTTGGAAGCAATCACGTGACGAACGGCTTCATCACAGTCTGCCGTCTCGTCCACGATCACAGACACGTTTCCCGCACCCACCCCAACGGCTGGTGTACCGCTCGAGTAGGCGGAGCGTATATTGTTCTGAGATCCAGTCGCCACAATCAGATCCACTGACTTCATCAGACTTTCAGTGTCTGCCTTGTTGACGGGCTTGGGCAACTTCTGAACCAGCTCACGAGGCGCGCCCACATGCTCAAGAGCATCCTGAAAAAATACCACCAGTTCTTCACAGACCGCCTCCCCCCTGGGGGAGGGGGCAAGGATAATCGCGTTACGCCCCTTTAGGGCGTTCATCACCTTGTTCGTGGGGGTCGCGACCGGATTCGTCGATGGCGTGATCGCCCCTACCACGCCTACCGGGCGGGCGATTTCAATGATCCCCTTGCTTTTGTCCTCCGAGATCACACCTACCGATCGAGCGCCGGACAGATCGCGAAGCAGGCCCAGTGTCTTCCGGTAATTTTTTGTGAATTTATCTTCGACATCACCAAGCCCTGTGTCCTCTACCGCTCGCTTC
>RGTL01000186.1 GCA_010025385.1 Gammaproteobacteria bacterium
CCGGCGAGTGGGTGACCCATGATCTCTCGGGGCGCAGTCTCAAGGCCGCTCGGGAGTCGATACTCTTCCTTCAGGAAAGGATAATTGGGCAAGCCGGATGTCTGAGCGGCTCTACAGCCTGAGAACAGGACCCCCCAATCGAGCCTGACATCGGCACAGAACATTAGAGCCACAGCGCTATCTATAGTTTGAGCCTCTGACCGCTTTGGCAAAAGACTCGGTATCCATACAGATTTATTTTCGCCGATCTTCCTCTCTAACTCCTGACCCTGTCTTATTAGGACGGGCCTTGGGCCAAGCTCAAGAAAAACCCCTGGAGTTTTTTCCAGCAACTTACTCATGCAGCCGTGGAAATTCACGGGAGAGGTTATCTGGTCTACCCAATACTCTGCGCTGATCGGTGATTTACTACTCCAATCGCCCGATACATTTAAAGCCATAGGAATGCGCGGCTTCTGGAAATCAATGTTTTTCAGGAAAGATGTGAACGGCTCGACCATCGGCGACATGAGAGAAGTATGGAAGGCCCGTTCGACCGGTAACATTCGGGCCTCCACGCCTCGGGCGATAAGCGCCTCCATGCAGTGGTTCAAATTCTCCCGCAGACCCCCAAATACGAGTTCGGTCGGCCCGTTCACTGCCGAGAGCTCAAGACCGGGAAAATCCTTTAACCAATCTTCATACTCATCTTGCTCATCTCTCACCGCCAACATACCTGCCTCGGGGCAAAGTTCGCTCATGAGGCGGCCTCGCTCTATTGCAATGAGCATTCCCTCAAACGGGTCGAGCACTCCAGCTCCAACCGCTGCTGCCAACTCTCCAATACTGTGTCCAGCAACGCGGGTTGGGGCCAGTCCCAGCGAGGCCCAAAACCTCAGAAGACTCACCTGTATCGCATACAAGACGGGTTGTAGCGTTGCAGTGCTTGCAAAGATCTGGGCATCCGGTTTGGCAGACTCGTGAAGGCGCTCAATCAAGCTCCACCCGGCGTTTTCGCGAACCACGCTGTCTAAACTCTGAACACTTTCCCTGAAGGCTGAGTATCGATCAAACATCTCGAGCCCCATTCCCGGGTACTGCGATCCTTGACCGGTAAATAAAAAGGTAATCTCCTGGTTCGGATTACTCGATATAGGCACTCCTAATGAGGCCTGACTCACAGAGTCGCTTTCAGAGGCGTCCGACCCCAATTCAATAAGACCACATCGGAACCGTAGGTGCGCGCGCCCGACCCCGAGCGTCGCCTTAATCTTTAAGCGCTCGGCACGATCCGCCCGACCAAAAACCTGGGTCACCCCGTGAACGAGATCCGAGAGCGCCTCCTCTGTATGAGCGGATATCAGTATCGGCCCCGGTACGCCAATAGCGTGCGGGCGGGAAGGATTCACAGGAGGTGCGGAACCCACAACCACGTGCGCATTCGTTCCGCAGAAACTGAACGAACTGACACCGCCAAAGGGAGTTTGCGACGGCCAGTCCAGTGTCGTTCTGGGAATTTCGATCATCCCCGCAGCATCCCAGTCGATCTCCGGGTTTGGGCTGTCAAACAGGCATTGTCGGGGAATACGTTTATTTTTGACCATCAGTATGGTCTTTATCAGGCCGGCAATTCCCGCCGATGATTCCAAATGGCCAAAGTTCGCCTTTACAGAACCCACCCGTAACTTATCGGTTCGCCCAGAAAACGCTCGAGTTAGGGCTCCAATCTCGATCGGATCTCCCAGAGGCGTACCCGTACCATGCGCCTCGACATATCCGATTTGATCCGGCGCGAGATTCGCGACTCGAAGCGCCCGACGAATGACTCGCTCCTGAGCCGGTCCATTCGGAACCGTAATCCCGCCACTGGGGCCGTCCTGATTTACAGCACTACCACAGATCGTCGCGAGAATTTCATCTCCATCCTCAAGGGCCTTGGTAAGCCGCTTGAGAATGACAACGCCGCACCCCTCGCCCCGGCCGTATCCGTCGGCCCGAGCGTCAAACGTCTTGCAACGCCCATCTGGCGACAGCATTCTGGCCTGACTGAAGTTGATATGCGTTTCGGGGCCAAAAAAGAGGTTTACCCCGGCGCTCAGGGCGAGATCACACTCCCCCGCCCGTATCGCTTGGCAAGCAAGGTGAGTACTCACCAGGGAGGATGAGCATGCGGTATCGACGCTCATACTGGGTCCAGAAAAACCAAAAGTATAGGAAAGGCGACCCGATGCAGCGCACAGCATACCCCCGATGCCCGCGTGCTGACTGATTTGTCGACGATCGGCTGGCCACAACATTTTTGCACCGTATTCAAAGTTCGAAATCCCGACGTAAACACCAACGGGTTCGTTCTCTAAAGAGGTTGGGTCAATGCTCGCGTTCTCAAAAGCCTCCCAAGTGACCTCGAGCAATAACCGATGCTGTGGATCGACCGAGGCGGCCTCCTTCGGAGAGATACCGAAAAAGCCTGAGTCAAAAGAATGGATATCCTCAAGAAACCCAGCCTCGCGAGTGATAATCTTTCCGCGCGTGCCTGCGGTAGGGTGAAAAAGTTGGTCGGCATCCCAACGGTCCGGGGGCACCGGTACCACGCCGTCACCGCCCCGCAACAGAAATTCCCAATAGTCAGAGGGAGATCTAACGCCTCCGGGAAAACGGCAGCCCAACCCCACCACCGCAACAGCATCTGAAGATTGCTGACTTTTGAGATCATCAACCTGCGCGCGTAATGACGCAATCTCCGATAGCGCCTTGTCGATAATTTTCTGAGTTCGATCGCTGGTCTTATCGACGTTCATATCAATTTAAACCAGACCTTATTTCATTTAAGAGACTTTCAAGGCCATCGAGATCGGTCTCTACCGACTTTAGGCCGTCGTCTCTGGGCTCAGCATCCGAAGAAAAACTGTCTTCAGGAATAAAGGATTCAATCAGGTATCCGGACAGTCTTTCAATAGAGGGGTAGTCAAACAGTAGCGTGGAGCCCAGGCGGACATTAAGCTCCTCTTGCATCTGATTTTTGAGGCTCATCGCTATCAGTGAATCGACCCCGAGATCAAAAAGCCGATCCTTCACATCAAAGGAACTCGAATCAAGGCGTAGAGTGTCCGCCACTAGATCTTTCAACCGCGTCATCAGAACAGCGTTGCGTCGCTCTGCAGGCATGAGGCGAAGTTCTCTTAGAAGTTGACCTCGAGATACTCCGTCGGCGCCATCGGCGGCAAGCCTCTCAAAAAACCGTGTCTTATCAGCCCAGACCCCCCAATTAACCAGAGCAACGCCAAAGTGACCCCCCTTCTCCGCGTCGAGCCGTTCAAAGACGGTCATGGCCATAGCCGGCGGCAAAAGATCGATTCCATCCTTATTGAATGAGCTGGGGTTCGCCTGTTTTACGCGATAAGCCATGCCCGAACCGTCCCAAGGACCCCAACTAATAGAAAAGATGTTCGATTTGTTCTGACCTGCTAGAGCGTCCAAGTAGGCATTCGCTGCGGCATAGTTGGCCTGACCGGGACTTCCAAACATTGAAGAAATCGAGGAAAAGAAGAAGACCGGGGTCTGTGACGATGCGGCCAACGCAACCAAACTGTTAGCCACATAGGCCTTCGAGGGAAAAACCTTGTAAAAGTCAGACCATGAAAAATCAAGCAAACGCCCGTCGTTGAGTTCACCTGCGAGATGGAATATTGCGCCGATGTCTCCGGCTACAGATGTATTAAAACCGAGCTTGCGCACATCGTAATCACTTCCGATTTCAAAATGGCACTCTTCAAAAGTGACCCCATTGTCTTTCTGGGCGACGAGAAAATCCACGGTTTCAGATGCGTCCGATGCACCTCGACCAATCAAAACAAAGCGCCTTGCACCTTTCGCATACAACCAGTGCGCGACGTACCTGCCAATACCACCGTACCCACCGATTAATACGTATCGCTTAAACGCATCAACCTCTAAACCTCGGCCAGAAAGCAGCTGCTTTCT
>RGTL01000187.1 GCA_010025385.1 Gammaproteobacteria bacterium
CGGAGACGAATTTTTTGGCGTCCAGTGGCACGACTAGGCGATCAGCTCACGCGCTCGCTGGAAAACCGCATCGAACATCTTTTGAGTCAGGCGGCCGGTCTGCGTGTTGTAGCGACTGCAGTGATAGCTGGACAACAGAGTGCGATCTTGTGGCAGGGAGTATTCACCCAAGTGCCTAAACGGCACAGCCGAAACCGATAGCCCGAGCGCTCGTAACACGCTGTCATGAGAGATCTTGCCTAAACTAAGGATCACCCCACCCTTCTTTACTGTTTTGAGCTCCTCGCTGAGAAAAAGTCGACACTGATTGACCTCAGCCGCGACGGGCTTATTCTGAGGTGGTAGACACTTTACCGCGTTGGTAATCCGACACTGCCGCAAGACCAGTTGGTCACCTGGTGACGACACCGCCTGCGAGGAAAAACCGAAACGATGCAGTGTCTCGAAAAGCATGATGCCGGCATGGTCACCCGTAAATGGGCGGCCCGTGGCGTTGGCACCATGAAGCCCAGGCGCGAGACCGACCACCAGCAAACGGGCCTTGGGGTCCCCAAACGGCTTTACCGGCTCGCACGCATAGTCCGGGTATCTGCTTTTTACGTCTACCAGGAAATCGGCCAGACGAGCGCAGCGCCGACAATCGCGGTCATAAAGAACCGGTTTTGCAGAAGGTGTTCGTGGAGACATAACGACGTTGCGATGATGTGATCAGTTGTTGGCCAAGCCGCAAGACTTTAGAATTTGCGGTCCTACTTTTTGAACGCCCTATTTTATGAAAATCTCAGCATCCGACGTACGAATTGGCAATCTTGTGGAACATCAGGGCAAGCTGTGGCGTGTTCTCAAAAAATCCCACGTCAAGCCCGGGAAAGGCGGCGCCTTCGCGCAGCTCGAAATGAAAGCCATTTCGGATAACACCAAGTTGAACGAGCGTTTTCGCTCAGAGGACAAACTCGAGAAAGCCCACGTCGAGCCCCGTCAGATGCAATATCTTTACCCCGAGGGATCGGAGCTCGTGTTCATGGATCTTGAATCTTTTGAACAAATACAGATCCCCGCAGAAGATCTGGGCGGACAAGAGCAGTATCTGCTGCCGAATGAGGAAATCCAGATCAATTTTTATAACGAGCAGCCGATCGGCGTGGAACTGCCTGCGAGCGTGGTCATGCAGGTACAGGATACCGAGACCGTCGTTAAAGGCCAAACCGCTGCCGGCTCCGGTAAACCGGCGATTGTGGACACCGGCTTGCGGGTTATCGTGCCCCCATTTGTGAACATTGGCGACAAAATCCGGATCAACACGGATACCGGCGAATACATGGAGCGAGCCGACTAGTTCAACGTAGCCAGGCGCTTACGCGCGGCGTCAACCGTCGCCGGGTCCACTCGACGATCGCTCCGTCGCATTTGATTAAGACGCACGCGACTGCGCTGCGAAAGCGGCGGCAGGCCACCCCCTGAAAGAACGGCGTCTGCGGCCATATCGTCATTGCAAAGCAGGATGAGATCGCACCCCGCCTGGCGCGCCTTTATCACCCGATCCGCGGGCTCACCAAATTGGCTTAGTGCGCCCATCATGACGTCGTCAGAGACCACCAGACCCTGATAATCAAGACGGCCACGAAGCTCATTGGTGATCCATTTTGATGAAAAGGTTGCGGGCAACCTGTCGACCGAAGGAAAGACAACGTGACAAGTCATCACCGCACGAATTCCGCTTTCCTCTAAAGATTCATACACCCGCGTATCTCGCTCCCGCACTTCGGAGAGGGCGCGGGGATCGGCGGGAAGATCAAAATGCGGATCTTCTATTACGCCGCTGTGTCCGGGAAAATGCTTGGCCACGGACTGCATCCCCCCTTCAGCAAGACCCTCGGCAAGGGCCCGAGATAGGCGACTCACAATAGCCGGATCCGTATGAAAGGCTCGATTTGCTATCGCCTTGTTCTTTGACAGCAGGTCAACGACAGGGGTGAAGCTAAAGTCGATATCGAGACCGCCTAACTCATGCGCCAGCACCACGCCTACATCTCGGGCGTATTGATAAGCGTCCCGAGGATTCTCGTCATATACCTCCCCAATGGCCGCCATCGGCGGGAGCAAGGTAAATCCTTTTTTGAAGCGCTGAACCAATCCGCCCTCCTGATCCACGGCAACCAGCAGGGGTTCTGAGCGGACGCTTTTTATCTCTTTGATCAAGTCGCGTAACTGAGCGTGATCTTCATGGTTTCGGGAGAAAAGGATTACACCGCCCACGTCCGGATGGGTCAGCCGTTCTCTTGTTGCGGCGTCGAGCGACAGCATCTGTATAAAGCCCTGGCAGGCCTCCTCTAGAAGGTCGAGCACATGGGTGAACCCGACGTCGCCACCAAAATAAGGATCCGGTACGGATTGCCCTTCATGGCCCGGCAAAAAATCCAGCACGAGTCGAAGCTCGGCCCGGACTTTTTCGCCCGGCTGGCGGGAGAGTTTCTTGACCTGCGCTAGGTTGTCTTGATCCATGGCTAGCACGTAATCGAAACGAGTCAAATCCACCCGGGTCACCTGGCGTCCTCTCAAGCTCGACAAATCGAATCCACGTAATTGAGCGGCAAGGACCGCGCGAGGGTCCGGCGCTTGTCCGATGTGGTAGTCATGGGTGCCAGCTGAATCGACAGTTACCCTGTCGGTAAGCCCTGCCGCTTGAAGTTGAGACTTTAATACGGCCTCAGCGGTCGGTGACCGGCAGATATTGCCCATACAGACGAACAAGACAGAGCAGGCAGACTTCACTTGCGAACCCTATCTGGCTTGCGAAAACCGTTTGATGGCTGCCTCAAGATCCTGCAGCGTATCTACCCCAGGAGAGGGAATCGCTTTTGCATCCGCAACCACTATCCGGTCTCCGCGTGATAAGGCTCTCAGCTGCTCCAACTTTTCCGCCTGCTCAAGTGGACTCGGGTCAGCGGCGCTAAAGGCTCGGAGATAGCTCGCGCGATAGGCATAAATGCCGATGTGCCGCCTAGCCAGCTGCCACGGCACGCGCTCGCCCTTATTGTGCGCATCTGCTCGAGCGTGTGGAATCGGCGAGCGGGAAAAATAAAGCGCTATGCCATTCTGGTCGCACACCACTTTCACCACGGACGCATCGGTATATTGCGCGGGTGTATCGAGCGGACAGGCCGCGGTCGCCAGCTGTGCCTCGGGATGCGCCTCCAACGCATCGACCACCTGGTCAATCAACGACCCCGGCATATCCGGTTCATCCCCCTGCACGTTAACCACAATCATTTCATCTTCAAGTTGCAGTGTCGCTGCGGCCTGAGCCACGCGATCGGTACCGCTTTGGAGATGTTCGTCTGTCATACAGACGCGTCCACCAAAGGATTGCACGGTATCCGCAATCCCCCTATCGTCTGTCGCAACCACCACAAGACTGGCTCGCGATTTAGTCACCGACTCATAGGTCCGCTGAATCAAGGTCTTTCCCGCAATATCGCGAAGCGGTTTACCCGGCAGGCGCTGAGAGGCAAACCGAGCCGGAATAATCACTGCAAACTCAGTCATCTCCCGTCCTTTCGCCGGAGCAACTCTTCGAGGCGATCAATAAATTCATCATGTAATTCGCACTGGAGTTCGACCGCCCACCAATTGGGCTGAGCGAACGGGCGGCACTTTACCGCATCTTTTTCCGTCATCAAGACGGTTGCCGCTGGTGGAATATCTTGAGCAATAAAGCGGTGATGATCAGGAAACACCTTCTCGCTCACTTCAATACTCCGATCCTTCAACGCCTCGAAAAAACGCTCGGGGCGAGCGATCCCCGCGATCGCCACAACGGTCTCACCTGCAAACGCCTCAAGCGTCAGACGCTCGCCGGATACGAGATTGATAGCGTTACCAAGGGTGCTCGTAAAAGTGTGCAGGGTCGGCGCTTCTTCAGGGCCCAGCACCAGATCTACCGACTGCAGTCGTCCTCGC
>RGTL01000188.1 GCA_010025385.1 Gammaproteobacteria bacterium
GTATAAGAGACAGGGTGGGGGTTGCTCGCTAATGCCCTCATGGCAACAGGACGGTATGACGAAGCCGTGCCCGCATACCGCCATCTGCTTGGACTCAGCCCCAATGACCCGGAAACGATCATCCGCCTTGCTGATGCCATTGCCATGACGCAAGGTGGAGCGCTCGCTGGCGAACCCGAGGGCTTGATTAGTCAAGCGCTGCAAATTCAGCCGAACCATCCGCAGGGGCTTTGGCTCTTCGGCATTTCCAAGGAGCAACAAGGCGCTTTTGATCAGGCGCTTGTCGTCTTTCAGCGCTTAGCGCCCATGGTGGCCAACGAGCCGGAGGTGCTTTCGGAAGTGAACGCCGTTATAGCCCGCATTGAAAGTCAGATCGTCGGCAATACGCCCGGGTCAGGATCATTTACGCTAAAGGCTCGAATTGAAATCGCTCCCCAATGGGCGAGTGCGGTGACACCCGGAGACACGTTGTTTCTGTTTGCTCGGGTACCTGACGGTCCGCCCATGCCAATTGCCGCCCGTCGAACCCAAAGTTTTTCGCTGCCGCTCCAGTGGGAACTGTCCGATCTGGATCTTCTAATGAGTGGGCAGTCGTTATCCGACTATCCTGTGCTCCAGATTGGAGTGCGTATATCAAAATCAGGTAGCGCCAACCGATCTCCAGGTGATCTTTCCGGATTAAGTGAGCGGTTTGCTCCAAAAAACGCCGGCGAGATTACGATCGTTGTCGACCAGCAAGCGCGCTGAATCAATCAGACGGCCGCGGCTCTTTTTTCGGTCTGCGCGTCCGCGGAGGCGCAGACAGACGCCACGGCACGATCCAGACGGTTCAATCCTTCCAGAATATCCTCGCTGGGGATAATCAGCGAGGGGGCAAATCGCAGCACGCTAGCCCCAGCCACCAGGATAAACACGCCCTCGTTTTGAGCCGCTTGAAGAAAGTCTCTTGCCTTGCCATGCCAATCCTCGGCCAAGGCACAGCCAATCAGCAACCCCTTCCCTCTGACTTCCTTGAAGACACCGTACCTCTCAGCAATGGCCATCAGGCCCTCCTCGAAAATCTGCCGACGCTCGATAACCCCTTGCAAAAATGTTGGCTCATCGACAATGTCCAACACCACGCTGGCTACGGCACAGCCTATGGGATTTCCACCCCAGGTGCTGCCGTGCGTTCCCACTTTTAACGATTCCGCCACGCCCGATGTGGAGAGCGTCGCCGCGATAGGAAATCCGCCACCAATGCCTTTAGCCGTGGTCATGATATCTGGCGTGATATCAAACCATTCATACGCATACAACCGTCCGGTTCTGCCCACTCCTGTTTGCACCTCGTCGACAATCATGAGGGCTTGGTGCTTGTCGCAAAGCGCACGGATCGCTTTCATGAAGGCGGGATCGGCCGCAATAACACCGCCCTCGCCTTGCACGGGCTCAACGATAACGGCACACACCCGGTCGTCTATTGCCGTTTCAAGCGATGAGATATCATTGAACGGGAGATGCTCGATTGCTCCCGGAAGGGGGCCAAAGCCTTTTCGATAGTCCGGTTGACCGCCTGCCGTTACCGTGAGGAGTGTGCGCCCATGAAAGGCGCTCTCAAATGCGATGATGCGGTCCTTTTTCTCCCCATAATGATCAAACGCATACCGACGGGCTAACTTAAGTGCGGCCTCATTCGCCTCAGCCCCTGAATTAGAGAAAAAGACCTTATCTGCGAAGGTACGCTCGGTCAGTGTTTTGGCTAAACGCAGGGCGGGTTCTGTCGCAAATACGTTTGCGGTGTGCCATAACTTACTGGCTTGCTCTGTTAAAGCGGCGATCAGTCTTGGGTGAGCATGACCGAGCGCATTGACCGCGATCCCGCCTGCGAAATCAATATATTCGCGCCCGTCCTGATCCCACATCCGAGATCCTTCGCCGCGCACCGGGATCATCTTCGCCGGGGCGTAGTTCGGCATCATGTAGTGGTCGTACCAATCTCGAGTGACGTCGGTCATCGCGAATCCTTGCGCTTGAGCAGTGGAGAGATGAGAATTCTAGCCTTCTCGAGTGTAGAAGACATCCATCTGGCGTCCGCTCGACCGACAGCCTGAGACAGCCGCGGAGGCCGAGTGCTTGTGAAAAAATCGACTGAAACACTGAATTTGGGCGATAAAACGCGGGCGATTATCAAGGGACGCGCGCCAGAGGACCATCATGGCGTCGTCAATACGCCGGTCTACCGCGCGTCCACCATCCTGCACCCTACTGTCGAGGCCTTTGAACAAAGACACGATCCCACCAACAAGCATCGAGTGGTGTACGGGCTTCTGGGGACGCCCAGCACGTTCGATCTTGAGGAGGTCGTTGCGGATCTGGAGGGGGGCTACGACGCCGTGCTTCTGCCTTCTGGCCTCGCGGCCATCACCACGGCGCTGACCACCTTTCTCTCGCCTGGCGATCACTTGTTAATCGCCGACACCGTGTACTGGCCTAACCGGATGTTCTGCGACGAGCACCTGAAACGGCTTCAGGTAGAGGTCGAGTATTACGACCCAACCCTCGGCGCCGGTATCGAAACATTAATTAAAGCGAATACCAAGGTCATATTTCTGGAATCGCCCGGCTCCCTCACCTTCGAGGTGCAGGATATTCCTGCCATTACCGAGGTCGCGAAAAGGCACCACGTGGTAACCATTCTTGACAACACCTGGGCGACTCCTGCTTTCCTGAAATCGTTTTCGCTTGGGATCGATGTGTCTATCCACGCTGCCACGAAGTATTTGTCCGGCCACAGCGATATCATGATGGGAATCATCATCTCGGCAGAGCACGTCGCAGCAGATGTGCGACGAAATCATCGACTGTTCGGACAAACTGCAAGTCCGGATGACGCTTATACGACGCTGCGCAGCGTGCGAACGCTGGCCACACGCTTAAAAGCACACGAGGCCGCCGGCATGGCCCTGGCCCAATGGCTGTCGGCCCGCGACGAGGTGGAGCGCGTGCTGCACCCCGCCCTACCCGGTCACCCGGGTCACGACTTCTTCAAAAGGGACTACCTTGGCGCAAGTGGTCTTTTTGGGATTATCCTGAAACCGCAACCTCGGGAGCGGATGATCAACATGGTAAATGGGATGCGACTATTTGGTATCGGCGCAAGCTGGGGCGGCTATGAAGAATCCGGATGGCAGTCCTGATCTTAGTTACGCGCCTTTCGTTGATACCCCAGGCGCCTTTTATATCCTGGCGAGCCATTTATCGGCGCACACCGAGAATCTGATCCGAACGCCCCAGGCCTCAGTCCTCTTTATTGAGAATGAGAGTGCATGTCCGGAGATCTACGCCCGCCGGCGGCTGCGCTTTTCTTGTCACGCGCAAGTGTTTTCACAAGACAGCTCAAAGTGGAGCGAACTTATTCCACACTTCCAAGAGCGCTTCGGCCCTATCATCGACACGCTAAGCACCCTGCCCGATTTCAAGCTGTTTGCTTTGACGCCAATCGGCGGTCAATGGATTAAGGGATTTGGAAAAGCGTTCGACTTCAGCGGGCGGGTTGACGGTGATGCGGTCCACCTTAACCCGAAAAAATCCCGTCAATCGGACTGACGAACTCGAGTGGGACTCCCGCGCCGCGAAAGCAGTCGCGGATTTGACGGTCGCCGTTTCTGTGGCTTTGCATCGGCAAGCGGAAACGTTTTGCCACTGGGGGTCGCAGCCTGTCGATCCTTTCGATCGCTTCTCGAGTGTTTTTGACCGATGCTTCGGACGAGCTCTGCCTTAAAGTCTGCCCCGAGCTCCACCCCCTGGCCTGCCGGATGACGACGATCCAGCGTGAATGGTCCGTAGCGCGTTCGAATAAGTCGATTCACTCATTTAAAGTCCTCTGCATTTTTGATATAAATATCTCTTTGCGGGAAT
>RGTL01000189.1 GCA_010025385.1 Gammaproteobacteria bacterium
GCGTCCCTGGTAGCAAGCTGCCAATGAGTCCCGCCATGACCTCCTGCACCGCAAATCCTCCTGCCGCCCCAAGAACACCCCAACCTAAGCCCAGCGACGACAGGGCGATCAGGTGGGTGAGGAGAACCGAAGCGGAAGAGGCCCCGAAGGTTCGCAGAAGCGCCGTTTGGCGGCGACGTCGATCAACATACCGTCGCGACGCTACGGTGATGGCAAGGCCTGCAATTAACAGCGTCGCGAGCGATGAGAGTCCTATGAAATCACGGGCGGTCGATACGGTCGCGCCCACCTGCTCCTGAGCTGAGTCAAGATCCACAATCGCAATGCGCCGATCCAACGCCGGCTCAATAACCGCTTTAAACTCATCGACCCGTTCCACGGGGCCCGCAGCCAATAGCGCGTACCGTGCCCGACTGGCTGGACCCAAAAGACCGGTCGCCTGAAGATCTGTCGCATTAATCATCAGGCGCGGTGAGAAACTAAAAAATTGGCCTCCTCTATCGGGCTCATAGGTCAGCACTGCCGTGAGCCTAAATATTGTATTCCCCAGTTGCAGCGTATCCCCCAACTGTGCGCCTAGCGAATAGAACACTCTGGGATCTGCCCACAGCTCACCGGGAGCGGGGATGCCCACGACACGCTCCTCCGCGGCGTCATCCTCGAGAGAGCGCTTAATCTTCAACGCGCCGCGAAGCGGATATCCCTCGGTCACGCCTTTAACCGACACCAGTAGGGTCTGCCCCTTGTCAAAAAGTACCGTCGGAAACGCGGTTGTTCGTGCCACCAATAAACCAAGGCGGCGCCCCTCCTCCTCTATCGCAACCGGCACCGACTCGCGAGACGCAAGCTTGATGTCGGCAGCAATCACCTCTCCCGCGCTGCGCTCAAGCCCGCTCATGATCCGCTCAGAGAATCCGACCACTGCCGTAATAGCGCCCACTGCAATTGCCATGGCCGCGCCCAGTGCAAGGATCTCGCCGGCTTTCCACTCGCGGCGCAACTGTCGAAGCGCCTGAAAGAGGACATGCTGCACTAAGAGGCGCCTACCAATCGACCGCCTGCCAGCGCAATGCGCGACTGACAACGCGCGGCCAGCGCCGAATCATGAGTCACTAAAATGAGGGCGGCCTGACGCGAGTCACACAGGGAAAAAAGCAGCTCCGCTATGTGTTGGGAAGATTTATCGTCCAGATTGCCGGTCGGCTCATCGGCAAAAAGAATCTGCGGCTCGATAGCGAAGGCTCGTGAAATAGCCACTCGTTGCTGCTCCCCGCCAGACAGCTGACGCGGATAATGATCCTGCCGGTCGGCAAGACCGACACGGTCCAGCCAATCGGTGGCTATTTGGGCAGCATCTTTACGGCCAGCGATCTCTAATGGCAGCATCACATTCTCACGCGCCGTTAACGTTTCCATCAGGTAAAACGCCTGAAAGACAAATCCCACACGCCCCGAACGCAGCTGGGCCCTGCCGTCCTCATCCAGACGGTTCAGGTACTCGCCCGCTAACACCACGTCCCCCGCGGTCGGTACGTCCAGGCCAGCCAATAACGCCACTAAGGTAGACTTTCCGGAACCCGAAGGTCCCGTAATTGCCACCGACTCCCCGCGCGCCACCTCCAGCGAGACATCATCCAGAATGGTCAGTTTTCCCGTCGGCCCCTCCACTTCACGAACAAGGTGCCTGGCCTCAACGATGAGGCGATTTGGTTCGGTTTCGCTCATTTTTTTTCTGGTTTTAGGACATCCTGCTGTACAGGCCGACACAAAGACCGTCCTGGTTCTTGGCGACAGCCTGAGTGCAGCGTTTCAAATGTCTGAGCAAGATGGCTGGGTTCATCTTGCTCAGGAACAGCTTATTGAAGGCTTCGATTTTATCAATGCGTCTGTGAGTGGAGAGACCACAGCCGGCGCGCGCGCGAACTTGCCTGCCCTTCTGGAACAACATCGACCGTCTATCGTTATTTTGGAAATTGGGGCAAACGATGGGTTCCGCGGTCACCCCCCTCTGGCAATCCGCAGCAATTTAATGGCCATGGCAACGCTGGCGCTCCAATCAGGAGCGAAGGTCATTATGTTTGAGATGGACATTCCGGCCAACTACGGGCCCGCTTACCGGATGGCCTTCCGAGAGAACTATGGAACGGTGGCCGACGCCTTAGGAGCGACCTTGATTCCATCGCTCTTTGAAGAGATCTTCGCAAATCCCGAGTGGTTGCAGGCCGATGGCATTCACCCCAATGAGAAGGCTCAGCCTCTCATTCGCGACAGGGTTGTGAGCGCAATCCAGAGCACCTTGCGCGCAGATTAAGCTAATCGAATGGGTTATCCGTTTGATGGCCTAGGGCTCACCAGAGCCTATCTCTTTTTTGCGACGGGCGACGTAATCGGCGAGCGCCTCCTGGCGAGCAATATCGATGGGAGGCGGTTCAAACTCGGCTAGGACAGACTGCCAGACCTCCGTAGCCCGGGTCGTTGCATCCTTGCCGCCCGCCGCAAGCCAATTTTCGTTGTTTTGCCAGTCACTCAGAAGGGGTGAATAAAACGCCGTCTCGTAGCGAGCCATCGTATGGTCGGCGCCAAAAAAATGCCCGCCAGGATCCACTGAGCAGATTGCATCAATACCCAACTCCTCCGGGCGGGTGTCAATCGGCTGCAACATCTGAGTAACATGCTGAATGACCTCCACATCGATGATCACTTTCTCGAAGGATGCCACTAGCCCCCCTTCAAGCCACCCGGCCGCGTGATAAATAAGATTTCCGTTACCCATCACCCCGCCCCATAGGGCCATCATCGTCTCGTAGACACTCTGCGCATCAGCCGCATTGGAGGCGTTACAAGCGCTGGTTCGGTAGGGCAGTCGATACCGCCGCGCCATCTGGCCACCCGCAAGATTAGCCTTTGCATTTTCAGGAGTCCCAAATGCCGGCGCTCCCGATCGCATATCGACGTTCGAGGTAAAACCGCCATAAACGACAGGGCTCCCGGGATAGAACAGCTGAACCATTGCGATACCCAGCAAGGCCTCGGCATTCTGCTGAACCAATGCTGCTGCCATTGTGACTGGGGTCATAGCACCCAGAAGAGTAAACGGCGTGACAATGACGGGCTGGCCGAACTCGGCAAGCGCCAGGGCACCGTCTGACATGGCCTCGTCAAGCTTCCTGGGCGAGTTAATGTTGATATTCGCGATCAATCCGGGACTTTCACGCAGACCGTCAACGTCTAGGCCGCGGGCCATGGCGACCATCTCCACCGCATCCTTGACTCGCCCATGGCCAATCGGAATCGCGGAGAAAATTTTGTCGCTCAACAGTAAGTTCGCTTCGTAACAATCCAGATGGCGGGTCGACACCGCTAGATCAGTCGTCGCCACGGCCTGATTGCCAAACATACTCACCGCGTTAAACGCCTGCCCCAGACGAATTAGCTGTTGATAGTCAGCAAAATTTCCAGCACGTCGACCGTTGACCCGGTCGTGCACGTTCGGCGGACCAGATACCATGCCAAAGTAAATCCGGTTGCCTCCCAGATGAAGCGTATGCTTTGGGTTTCGCGGCGTCAGTGTAATCTCACTCGGCGCTTTCCCGACGAGCGCCAAGACGAGATCCGGATCCACCTGAACGATGCCCCGATCATGGTCTACCCGGGCGCCCTCTCTCGCGAAGCGTTCACGCACCCTTCGGCTCATCACCTCGATGCCGGCATCTCGCAAAATGACTAAAGAGGCCTCGTGAATTTCTTCAACTTGTTCTTCGGTCAGTGGGCCGATTGGGGGATAAGCGTGAGCCAGCGGGCCAAAAGGGACTTGCGGCAACCTTGCGCCCGCCGCCCGTTGGGCGCGACGCTGGCTGCGTATTTGGTTTC
>RGTL01000190.1 GCA_010025385.1 Gammaproteobacteria bacterium
TCCTGGGTCCATATATAAATCAATCACATACGTGCACCGATCCCACGCAAACGTGACTCAAGATGACAGAAAGTGACAGGAATTGACTTGAGTCGGTCACGTTCTGGTCACGCCAAGAAGGGGGTACCCACCCCTTTTTCTTTTTCGATCCAAAGATATGTCGTGCTCGAATAGGCGCGGAGAGTGAACCTCCTGAAGATTCTCATTTCGGCAATATCCTCGAAGCCTTGGGGACGAAAACCATATCCCATCGATCGTACGCGGGCGTAACGCTCGAAAGCAAAAAAGAGATCACTGCATCAGCAGATCTATATTTCCGCCCGACGCCGTGGTATTGCGGCAGATGTGTTTTTCGGTCTGCAGCCAGGCATAGCTTCCTGAATCGATCACAAGTGGAATCACTCTTTTCTCGGAAAGCGTGCGAAGCCGTGGCAGGGTCGCAAGCACTTGATCATCATTGAGGCGCGTCATCCACGCATCAATATCATCGGCATTATCGGGAAGCGCATCGGAGGCCTCGACATGATTGCCCCAAGTGGTGGCGATCTGGGTGAGAGCTTTCCGAGTGTTTGGATCTGGATGGAAGACAAACACTTTGCCTCTTGGTTGCAAAATGTAATGGTTGGATTCGCCAGTGGGTCCAGGCAATGCGCTCAGGGATGAGAGCAGTGAAGGTGACTCGGCGGAAAAAGAGGTCTCCCTCAGAAATGCCCGCAGATAGGCCGGCCCCCCGGCTTTGGGTCCGGTGCCGGAGAGGCCATGTCCACCAAATGGCTGGCTTCCTACGACTGCGCCGATCTGATTACGGTTGATATAGACGTTCCCGACGTTGATCGCCTGGGCGATCCTTTCGGTAGCGCTGTCAAGTCGACTATGCAGCCCGAAGGTGAGGCCGTAGCCTGAGCGATTGATGTCCTCGATCACACACGCCTCGTCGCCCGTGGAGTACCGCGCGACGTGAAGTACCGGGCCAAAAATCTCTTTTTCGAGGTCATTGATGCCTTTCACTTCAATCACCGCCGGAGCGCAGAAAAAGCCTTCACTCGGTGCGGATCCTCGCCATATCAATCGCCCTTCAGCGCGGGCCAGTGCGACGTAAGCATCAATCTGGCTCTTCGCCTCAGCATCGATCACCGGTCCGATATCGGTATCAAGGTCTTGCGGCGCGCCAACTTTCAGGGCCGTGGCGGCATCGCAGACCATTCTAACCAGGTCGTCCGCGATGTCCTCTTGCACATAAAGGATGCGAAGCGCCGAGCAACGCTGTCCTGCTGATTGAAAGGCTGAGGCGAGAACATCATCGACCACGCGTTCAAGCAACGCTGAACTATCAACCATCATGGCGTTGAGTCCGCCGGTTTCTGCGATCAGCGGCGCATGTGGTTTCGCCGAGTGCGCGATTGCTGATTCAATTGCCTTTGCCGTTGTGTTCGAACCGGTAAATACAATCATATCGGCGCGGCCCGCGCCGGCAAGGTGTGCGCCCACGTTTTCGCCGCCACCAAAAATAAGGTGCAAGGCGTCTGTCGGAACCCCTGCCCGATGCATCAGCGAGACCGCAAGAGCTGCGATACGCGGTGTCTGCTCAGCCGGCTTTGCCAGCACTGCGTTTCCAGCGCCAAGCGCCGCGACGATCTGGCCGGTGAAGATAGCCAGAGGAAAATTCCATGGCGAGATTGCAACTACGGTGCCACGCGCTCGGCACGCGGCATCGAAACCTCGGATCTGCGCCGCGTAGTAGCGGCAAAAATCGGTCGCCTCACGAAGCTCGCCTGCGGCGTCGGCGACGGTTTTCCCAGCCTCATGAACGATTAGCTGATAAAAAGTATGTGCGGATCTTTCAAACGCTACCGCAATCTGATCAAGAACCTCGGCACGTTCTGCTGCGGGTCTTTGTTTCCAGGATGTCTCTTGAGCTGCATCAAACGCCTCCGAGATCTGCTGCCCATGGGCGTCTGGTGGTTTAGGCAACAGCGTTGTTTCTGCCACTGCTCGCGTAAAAGTGTGAAGCGTTTGCGGGTCGTCCACATCAAAGCCGCCGCTGTTGAGTCGATGCGGCAAGAAAAGCCGATCGCCAGTGGCAAGTGGCCGGTTTGCATCTTCCGACACGGTGAAAGGGTCGCTGACCAGCGTATCGATCGTGATGGAACTATCGGCGAGTTGATTCATGAAGGAACTGCTCGCGCCGTTTTCGATCACCCGTCGAACCAGATAGGCGAGCAGATCACGGTGCCGACCGACCGGCGCATAAACCCGCAATGGGACATCCCAGATTTGGCCGAGCGCCTCATGCACGGCATCGCCCATTCCATGGAGCTTTTGTACCTCGCAGGATTCGGGCCTTATGGCTTTAGCGAGCGCATGGACTGCGCACAGGGTGTAAGCATTATGGCTCGCGAACTGAGGATGAAAAAAGCGAGATGCAGTCATCAAACGCTTTGCGAGGGCGAGGTAAGCAAGATCAGTATGGTGCTTCGCCGTGTAAACCGGAAAATCTGAGAGCCCTTTCTCCTGAGCAACCTTGATTTCGGTGTCCCAATAGGCTCCTTTTACCAGGCGTACTGAAATCCTGATCTGGTGGTCTTGCGCAAGGGCTTCCAGTCGGTCGATAAGGGAATTCGCGTGCCGAGCATAGGCCTGGATAACCATCCCCAGCCCGTTCCAGCCCCGAAGATCCGGGTGATTCAAGACAGACTCGAAAACATCCAAGGTCGGGCGAAGGCGGGCAAACTCTTCAGCATCAATGGTCACCGGAATGTTGTAGCGGTGCGCATTGATCGCGAGTGCGCAAACTTTTTGGATTAGATCGTGCCGACTGTTCATCCAGTAGCGCGTTGCAAGACGGCACGATAGGGCAGAAAGCTTAATCGAGACCCCTGAGTTACGATTGACGTCCGGATCTCGAGCGGCAGGACCCACTTTGTTTATGGCATCCTGATAGGCAGCGAAATAACGGTCGCAATCGACTTCGGAACGCGCCGCCTCGCCAAGCATGTCGAATGAGAAAAGAGTCTGTTCATCATCGATTTTACGGACTGCCTTTTCGATATGCTCGGCAAAAACAAATTGCCCGCCCATCTGACGCATCGCGGCTTCAATCGCCATCCGCACGGTGGGGACGCCCAATCTGGACACAATCTTCTGAAGACCATCCGTATGTTTACGTCGCACGATACTGCTAGCGAGTTCAAGGGCAGATTCCATGCCGCGGAGAAAACCTTTTGCATCGCCATCCAGCCAATGGCCGGGCGCGAGCTTGTCAAAAATCAGCAGGTCACGAGTGGTGTTGTCTGGAATGCGCAGGAGTGCTTCTGCGAGCTCAAGAATCATTCGACCTTCTGCTGAGGAGAGCTTATAGGTTGCCATGATCTTTTCCGCCGAGATGACTGAGCTTCGACCCCGGGCTTTTTTGGCGACCGCGCGAGCCTGTTGGAGAACGCTTTTTCGATCTTCTGTATTCAAGGCCGGGTGCTCATGGTAGTCAGCCACTAAACGCGGTTCATCCTTGGCGGTTGTGAGCGGCGTGAAAATTTCAGTGTTCCACGCGGTCGATGGGAGGATCATTTTTAAGGAGTTGGACATAGAGATGGATTTCTACGAGGAGGGGCTCCGATCAGCGAGCAAAACAATAGGCCTAAAATAACTCGCACCTTAAAGGAATCGATCCTGAGTCGGATATCCTCTCTAGACCCATAAATAAATCAATCCTGGATACCCTCCGATCCCAAGTAAGCGTGTCAGCGATGGATGCGAGTCGGCCATATTCTGGTCACGCCGATTCTTTCGTCAGTCAAATGTCCAGAGGATGACGGTCGTAAGGTACTGAAGTAAAGAAGTAA
>RGTL01000020.1 GCA_010025385.1 Gammaproteobacteria bacterium
GATATTGGTGGGATCGAGTCGCAGGTGGCGACACTGATCGACTCCAATCGCCATAAGCAAGGTATTTTCTCCGGCATCGAAGACCGCCCGCGTCGAGGATTCTCCAATTCGATCAATAAAGCCCCGAGTGCCGCTCCAGAAGAGTTGCAGAATGCCTGGTCCGTCGCTGATGAGTTTAATTTCGATTAGGCCACTCGGCTTTAGCAACTCACACACTTGGGGATCTAAAAAGATTTGGCTGTCGGCATTTAATGACGTGATACGCCAACCATCAGATGAGGCGTTTAGTTCGGCATTCTTGATGCCGGTAACCAGCTTGTCAGAGCCAAGATCCAGTAGCGTGAAGGCGCCAAGACCCAACATTTTCGCTGGCGGGTGATAAAACGGGATCACGAAGCGTCGCATCGCATCAGCATGGACCGCGATAATCAGACAAACCGCCAATACCGGCAGGAGAGGAATGTGCCAGCGCCCTGAGGGGCCCCCAAAGGCTATTTTTGGTTCATGCCGCCTAAGTGTTTTGGTTCGGCGGATGTCGTCCATGGCCGCGAAAAAGAGAATGGTGACGGCCATAAGGGTGGGCAGCATGTATTTGCCCTGCACCTGAATTTCCTGCAGCCATTGATACACCGCGTAGACAAAAAACTGAAAGACCACAGCGAGAAACAGCAGCGTTTCAAGAATCAGGCGGCGTGGTTGCGTGATCGCATTGCCCCTAATCCAGCGGCCAACGCTCACGAGCCAACGAAAGGGGACGTAAAGCGTGCCAACCGTCAGCACGACGGTATAAATCAGATACTGCGGAAGTCCCACGCGAAGCCGAAGCCAGTCCAGGTTGCCGATAGCCGACGCAAGGCTCTCGTCAACGAAATTCTTGTAATTGCCGAACACCAGCTCAGCAAAGGAGACGCCTTCAGCCGAGAAACTCTGCACCGAACCAGGATCGATCTTGGTGAACGTGGCGCTGATCGTAGAGCCGATCTTGAACAACAGCGGGTCGTCCCAGCCGTAGTGCCACACGTTGAAGGCGAGCCACCATCCACCCCCGACCAAAACCCCGATAACGAGCGCTGAAAGAGCCAACACCCATCGTCCGTTGGCCGGCCGAGCGCAAATGACCATAGCCAGGCCAGCGAAAGGCAAAAACAGCCATGCGGTGAATTTTGAAATCAGCACGAGACCGATCGCAATCCCGGTTAATAGGGCCAGGCGCGGATCGACCGGTCGGTCAAAAAATCGGGTGATGCAATAAATGAGAAAGGTGACAGAGAAAATCGCGGCGCTGTCGTCATTGAGATGGGACGCAATGAATGTAAATTGGGGCATCAAGCCAATGAGCAGGGCGCCGGTCAGCCCGAACGTAGCTGATGCGAAGTGCCGCGCCAGCGTGAGGTAAGCGATCGCAACCGTTAGAGCACAAAGGAGGGCGGAGCCTACGCGAAACAATAAGCGCAGCTCGATTCCTGTCCAGGAAAGCAACTGAGCAGCGCTGGCGGAGACCAGATACGGCAGCGGGGGTCGCAGCGCACGTGTGGAACCATACGCCGTGAAATGCAGTTTCTCCGCGTCGTCCGGCAAGACGGCTAAGCGCCCCTCTGAATAAATGAAGCGTGCACCGTCAAAATGTGCATCGTAATCGGGTCCTGCGCCGTAGGGCAGAAGCAGAGCGGTGGTGACAAAGTAAGCGAAAAAAGCGATGCCGACAGCGAAGGCACTGCGGCCAGCGGAACGGCGGGCGACGGAGTTCAGCATGCGGAATGCTTTTCGAGGTGACGAAATCGCTCAGGTGGACCCGAAGGTCTGACCATCATAAGGCCTAAGCGAGCCCTAACGAAGCCCGAAACTCCAGGATAGGGCGCTCGCCACGCTGGCCTCAGAGCGGCTCCCCGCAACGTGCAGTGGTTGTTCCCGATAGATCAGGTAAGAAATCAGCCGAAGGCGCGAACTCAATGGCTTGCGATAAAACAACTCCCAGCTGGTCTCCTTCCCGTCTGGGACGAGACTGGTTCGACGGGCGTGGAATTTAATGCCGCCCGTTTTGTAATTCCAGTAGGGCACACTGACGCGGGCGTCTCCATCGATGGTTCTCAACGGCTGCGAGAAAGCCAAACCGAACGCATCCCCGGAGCTGAGCAGATCTCTTGCAAGCAACCCAAGACCCCAACTCATGCTCTCGATGTCGGAAAAATCACTGACCAGGGTATTTGCGCCATTTTTCGCCCAGGTGATGCCATGCGTGTATTGCCCCACCAAAGACCAGGTGTTACCGAACGAAAGCGTTCCGCGCACTTCGCCGAATATCGTTTGCGCTCCCGAAACGCTCAGCGCGCCATTGGACGCGCCGCCCAAAAGATTGCCGTGCTCCTCAAGAAGCCCTAGTTTCACGCCAACACCAAAGTCTCTGCCCCGAAAGCCAAGCTGTAACTGAGAACTTTCACTGTTGACGCCGTACGTCTTCTGATCATCGACTGCTGCAAAAGAGACGCCTGACTCCCAGCCCGATTCTGCCGCGAACCCAACCGCCGCGTGATAACCAAGTTCACTGAAGCCATTAAGCGGCGTGGCGAAGGCATCACTGCGGAACGACATAACGGGAAGCACCCTGGACTCCATCGATGAGGCCTCGTCGAACGACAAGCCCACGCGCTGGTTGACACCGAACGCGTATCGGACCCCATCGGCATGGGAGCCAATCATCTGCATGCGTACGGGCGTATCGACCAGGCCCGCATCCGCATGGGTGAGTTCGCTTGACAGGTGACTCGTTCGATTAAAACTGTAGGTTGTCGCTAGCGAAAAGTCGCTACGCTGGATCAGGGTCTCCTGCACCTGCTCGGTGTCGAGTTCTTTGAGCACGGACTGTGCGGTGGGTCCAGGGTTTCGGACGCTGACGCGGGTCTCGAGATCAAGCTCGTACGTCCGCCCGTATTCATCCAGTACAAGCGTTTCTCCCAGCTCGGGCGTGTTCCGCACCAGCGCGTAACCGACGCCGCCCACGACAAGCGCCCCAAGGGCTAGACCTGCTCCACCCCCGCCTCCCGAGCCACTTGAACTGGAGTTACCTCCACCCGAGCCTTCATCGTCTATCGCCTCTGAATCTTCCCCGTCTTCCGGGCCATCGGTCGATTCAGGATCGACTTCTGTTTCGTCCTCGGTTGGGGCGGAGATGATGCCAATGGGCGCCAGCGCCTTTTCGATATTCAGTGCGCCGGATCCGAATACGCTGTCGATCCCGGGTGAGCCAAGGTCGGTTGCGGATTTTTTAAGGATATCGGCCACCTGACTCGCGGTCAGACCCGGCGAATACGCCCAAATCAGGGCAGCCGCTGCGGCGACCTGAGGCGCAGCCATTGAGGTGCCGTCCACTGTGAAAAAGAATTCGTCGTCCTGATTTCCCGCGGCCACCACGCCCTGTCCCGGCGCCGAGAGGTAATTACTCTCTACGCCCGCGGCCCCGTTGCTGAAGACCGACTTGCCGCCGGCGCCATTATGGGAGCCCACCACCAGTGCCGCTCCGCCCAGAGCCGAAAATTGGGAGGCGGGATTGGACGGGAACGCTTGCCCCTTGTTGCCCGCCGGGGCAATCAGAAGTTTTCCATTGGCAATCGCCTGCGAAAAAGCCGCAAACTCGTCAGCGGATGTGGACGGCCCCACCGCCTCGAGCAGAATAATTCGGACCTCGGGTCGGGTGGCGGCGTACAGCATCCCCTGACTGATCAAACCACCGTCGGTTTGGTTCTCCTCGTTGGTAATCTTGATGGGGAGAATCTTCGCACCCGGCGCGATCCCCCCGACGCCGACACCGTTCCAGTTTCCAACGATGATGCCGGACGAGGCCGTGCCGTGACCGTAGGTGAGCGAGATCTCGTCATCAAAAGGATCATCGTCGTCATTTACAAAGTCATAGCCCCCGGGCGCGATGGTTCCAACCAGATCGACGTGACTGGCTCGAACCCCCGAATCAAGATTGGCGACCACGATGCCGCTGCCCAGCAAGCCGGCCTCCCAGGCGGGTACGATGCTGATTCCCTGCAGGTAGGGCTGATTAAAAAATTCTCCGGACGTGACATCCGGGGGCCCCGCCGATGCGGCGCTTAAAAATAGTGCGCAAATAACGCTGTACAGACACTTTATGGGACGCTTGAACATACGTTGACGTGACCGCTTTGGGATCCTCGCTCGAATCGAAACCGTACTTATAAGACAAAAGTTTTTCAACATTGGATAGCGCGCATGGCCATCAGTCGGAGCGACGCGGCCTCGCCATAGGCTCCGGTGGTCTCATCCGATAGCCGAAGATTCTACGTGTGGGCGTACGTTTGGGCAAAAGTGCGGGCGGGACCTCTCCAGGGGCTGGCGGAAAGAGGACGTTATAATTCGCCCGCCCTCGGACCTCCCCTCGATGGGAACACTGCCCGCCCTTAAGCCCAGGAGTCTTCATGTCAACAAGCCAGCTTTCCCCGGAAATTCAGAAAATTCAAGAAACCGTGGTCGGCATGTATTCAGAACACCCCTGGCCGCTTAACCGTCGCACCGATGAGGAAATGGGCTGGCGGCTGAAGTGCCTCGGCATCACGCCGGACGACTTCCAGGGTAAACGCGTGTTTGATATGGGATGCGGCACTGGTGAATATGCCCTTTGGTATGCCAAGAATGGAGCGGCCAGCGTCACCGGTATTGACCTGTCGGACGGGTCGCTGGCGGTTGCCCGAGAGCGAAAAGAAGACATGAAAGCGGATCATGTGGATTTTCGGAAGATGGATATCCTCAACTGTGATCTGCCGGATAACGAATTTGATTTCAGCTATTCGGTCGGTGTGTTGCATCACACGGGCGATCCGATGCGCGGGTTTCGTCATCTGGCGCGCGTCACGCGCCCCGGGGGTGTGGTCATTGTGAGTTTGTACAGTGAGTACAGCCGGCGAATTTTGCGCACCAAGCAGCAGACCTGTCGGCTACTGGGGGGAGACGACATCGACAAACGCGTGGAGTGGGGCGAGAAGCTTTTTGGTGGAACGCTGAATAAGTTGGATAAACGCTACCATGGCCTCAACACAAAGCAGATCGCCTACGACATCTTTGGTTTCCCGCACGAGTCGTTGCATACGGCGCAGGAAGTGCTTCGCTGGTTTGACGAGAACAACCTGGAATACAAGGGCGCCTTCGCGCCACTGCGCATTCGGGATTATTTTTATGCGTTCTCCCTTCCGGAATACGCTACGTTTCGATCCACCTTCAGCGGTTTTCCGGTCATGCGTTTCGTGGCCGACGGTATGGATCGGTTGTCCAAGCGTTTTTACGGCCATCAGGAAACCGTACGTCAGTTTCCAAGACCCGGGCCGTTATCGCTGTGGTTATCGCAATTAAGCTGGATACCTTTTGGTTTGCGCTTTAACTGTTTCACGATGGCCGCCGTGAAGCGCGACTAAGCCGCGTCAGCGTAACGAAGCGATCGATTCCTTCCGTAACGCAAACAGGATCCCGCCGAGGATACCCTGGGCCAGACTGAAGCCATAGACTGTCCAGGCGAAGGCCAGCGCTTCGACGTCTGAGACGCCATAAGCCGCCAGCAAAAATACGAAAACCGTTTCGCGTACCCCAATCGCGTTAATCGATACGGGCACCATCATCACGAATACCGCGATGGGAATAACCAGAAACATTGCTTCTATGGGTACATGCATCCCAAGCGCCTTTGCAACGAGGGCGAAATGAATAACCACATTGAGTTGAAGCAGAACCGATAAGCCAAAGGCTTTTCCAATGGCGCGTCGAGCCTGGCGGTACAGTTGAAAACTGGCAAGTAGCTTGGCGATCAATTGAAGCCCGGTTTGTGCGATGCTGGATTGCCCGGCAGCGAGGCGTTCCACGCGATCTACAGGGATAACGAGAATCGCCCAGCAGGTCATTGCCAGACCGCCTATCGCCAGGCTTGCCCAGATGCTCACCCCGGGAATTCGGTCAGCCGTGACGGGATCAACGGTGAGCGCTATCAGCGCGAATGCCAGCAGGGCGGTCACTCCAAGGAACCTATCCACAATGACGACCGCCACCGCGCCGGTCCGCGTATTGCCCAGCCTCCAGGCGTCATACATGCGTACGACGTCTCCTCCGATCGTGGAGGGTAGAAAGTTGTTGAAAAAGAGCGCCACCATAAACGACTGAACCAGATACCCAATGGGTGCATCGCCCCCTTGGGCGCGTATCAGCGTTCGCCATCGAAAAGCCGTGATCAGGTAACCGACAAAAAACAGACTGAAGGCGAGAACCAATAAGGGAACGCTCGCTTGCGCAATCAGTGCGAGCACCCGAGTGAGATCGACCCCATGGGTGATCCACAGAATTAAAGCAGCCGCCAGAAAAATTTTGACGAAAAGCAGGACCGCTTTTTTACTGGGCATGGTCTGCTGATGGGCAGCGCGATCAGGTTTCGGACCGGTGTCCGATGGGTCGGGCAGGGACACCGCCGACAATGGCGCCGGCTGCGACGGCTCCAGTCACAACCGCCCCAGCGGCTGCGATACTCCCCTCGCCCATGTCCGCACCATCGAGTAGTGATACGTTGGCGCCAAGCCATACGCCAGCGCCGACGCGGCAGCCCGTACTTTTCCGGATGCCCTGTTGCGAGATGGGTCGATCGAACGAATCCGTATGGTAATTTCCGCCGCCTACGAGATACGCACGCGGTCCGAGAATGGCGTCGTCTTCAATAAAAACGGGGCAATGCTGTGCGGATTGAATGATCGTGTAGGCGCCGATGCCGACTCGTTGGCCGATCGTGACGCTCCCTTCCTTGCATGAGATCATGGTGTTGTTGGCGAGGATGACATCATCGCCGATGCGGATCACGGTATCGGATTCAGAGTGGCGGGCATCGAGAAGCACCCCTTCACTGATCACCACGTGGTTCCCTAAGTGAATCCGGCGGGGGTGTCGAAGAATGATGTGGGCGCCAAACATGACGCCTTTGCCACACTGTCCAAAAAGCCGCGGCCAGAACGCTTTTCTCAAGGCCAGGCCGACTGCGCCCGGGATCGGGCTCAGCCAACAGCACCATTCATAGTAGAGCGTGCGCAGCAGACTGGACGACCCGACCAGTACGGCCTGGTAGCGTTTAAGACCGGAGGCGCCCTGAGTGACAGAGCGCTGAGTCTTTAGGGCATCCGACCGATCGTTCATGATGCGAGCGGATCAGCCGACGGCCGGCACCTCATATTTGGGGCGATACCGACGTCTTGGCGGCGTTGCCGCAGCGGCAACGGCCACCATGGGATCGGGACGTTCGGCGGCGGGCGTTTTTTCCGAACGCGTAGCCGCCCGAGGTGCGGGAGTCTGGTGATCGCTTGCGGGAGTGGTCTCGGCTTGGGTGCGTCGGGCGGGTTTTTCCCGCTGCGTGCCGGCGCGCTTTTCCCGATGACGATCTTTTCGCGCCTCCTGGTCTTCCGATTCAGAAGCCGGTAGGGGAGCTTCGAGAAGATCCTCTGAAATTTCTTTTCGGTTGAGGGCGTGACCAATGTACTCCTCGATATCCATCAGCGAGAACGCGTGATCTTCGCAGGCAAAGCTGATCGCGTGACCGCTGGCGCCTGCGCGGGCCGTCCGCCCGATGCGGTGCACGTAATCCTCGGCGTCTTGCGGTAAATCGTAGTTGAAAACATGGCTGACGCTTGGAATATGCAGCCCTCTTGCGGCCACGTCTGTCGCCACCAGCACGTTGCGCTTGCCTTCCTTGAATGCCTTGAGGAGCTGCTCGCGCTTTTTCTGGGGCACGTCTCCGGAAAGCACCGCCGTGGCGTGGCCCTGCTGTTTGAGCACTCGGCCCAGGCGATCACAGGTCACCCGCATGTTGGCGAAGACCAGCACGCGTTCCCCCTGGGTCTGACGCATCAGGCCGAGGAGTAGAGGCAGCTTCTCGCTATTGGCAGGGTAGTAGATATCCTCCTGGAGGCGATCAGCCACGACGGTCTCTGACTCGATTTTGATCTCGTTTGGATCGTTCATGTGCTCATAGCCGAGCTCATGCACGCGATGCGAGAGCGTGGCCGAGAACAGGAGATTAAGCCGTTCCGTCGGTGGCGGCATGCGCCGCAGGATGTAGCGGATATCCTTGATGAAGCCCAGATCAAACATCCGGTCAGCCTCATCCAGCACCACCACCTGAACGGCTTTCAGATCAAAGACGCCCTGCTTGTAATAATCGATGAGTCTGCCCGGTGTGCCAATCAGAATGTCGACACCCTCAGCCAGCGACTCCCGCTGCTCCTGATAGCCCGTGCCTCCATAGACCAGCCCGAGCTTTAAGCCCGCGTCCTTGCCGAGGATCTCGGCATCACGATAGATCTGGATGGCGAGCTCCCGCGTGGGTGCGAGCACCAGCGATCGAACGCTCACGGCGCTCGCCGACTCCAGCTTGGGATGAGTCAACAGGTGGTTGAATATGGCCAGCAGGAAGGCCGCGGTTTTTCCGGTGCCGGTTTGAGCCTGGCCCGCGACATCTTTTCCGGCCAAAGCGATGGGTAGGGATTGCGCCTGAATTTTGGTGCAGAACTCGAAGCCGGCGTCGGTTAGACCTGACAGCAGGCGCGGATCAAGTTCAAGGTCGGCAAATCGGGTTTGAGTGAGATAACTGATATCTTCCATAAAATGCTAAATCGTTTCCTTTTTGGGCGTTTGCCCGGTCATCATCGCAGGAATGAGGGAGAGGACGTTGGTGTTTATCAAAAACCCGTCGTTCTTGGCGTCATGAGAGAGGCTTTGTCGGGCGCGAGGATGCTCGCGGCTGCAGCGGTCTGATGAAAGCCCCGTACCTAAGGGCCCTTGATTCCTGAAGTAAAAATCGGTAAAAATTTCCCCTCGTTTTGAGGGCTTGTATCGAACGTGTTTAAGTGCGATACAATCCGCACCTAGCGGTAACGGGACGCGCAGTATACCACACCCCCCGTCCCTCGCTGCCCTCCCCCTTGTTTTGAAGCGCCCAGAAAGGGTGCGTTTATCCGGGATTTAATTTATGTCCGAACACATTATTCACGTCAGCGACGAATCATTCGAGCAGGAAGTCCTTAAATCCGACAAGCCCGTGCTTATCGATTACTGGGCGGAGTGGTGCGGCCCCTGCAAGATGATTGCTCCGGTTCTTGACGAAGTGGCTGGCGAGTACGCAGACAAGATCCGTGTCGCCAAACTCAACATCGATGAGAACCCTGCCACGCCGCCAAAGTACGGTATCCGTGGTATCCCCACCCTAATGCTTTTCAAGAACGGCGAGGTGGAGGCAACCAAAGTGGGCGCGGTCTCCAAAGCACAGTTGACCGCTTTCCTCGACGAGAACATCTAATTTTTTTAGGCTAAACCAGAACCCTTTCGTTTAACCGGCATATGAAGGTTCCGCCAGGCTGACATCGTCGATCAGGCCGGCGGGATCGAGTGAACACCGACCGTTGTGACTTTTTCGCTTTATCCAATCACCTACATCTAAATCCGTAATCCATCCCACTTATGTGATGTACCACAGCGATCCGACGCTCGTCCGCGATCGCTATCACACCCTACCGAGGCCTGACCGCCATGTCCCTGAGTCTTTCAGAACTTAAAGAAAAATCCCCAACAGAGCTAGCCGAGTTCGCGCGCTCCCTGAAGCTCGATAACGTGACGCGGATGCGCAAACAGGATCAGATCTTTGCGATCCTGAAGTCCCAGGCCAAGCGGGGGGAAAAGATCTCTGGTGAAGGGGTGGTGGAGATTCTGCAGGACGGTTTTGGTTTCCTGCGCTCATCGAGCAGTTCATATCTGGCGGGGCCGGATGATGTGTATGTGTCGCCCAGTCAGATTCGTCGTTTCGGGCTCAGGACCGGCGACACCGTAACCGGTCTGGTTCGCCCGCCAAAGGACTCCGAGCGCTATTTCGCGCTTCTCAAGGTTGAAACGATCAACTCACAGACGCCCGATGAGGCCAAGAAGAAGATTCTGTTTGAGAACCTGACGCCGCTGCATCCGGACGAGCGCATTCGGCTGGAGCAGGGCAACGGGTCTTCGGAAGACCTGACCGGCCGCACCATTGATATTGTCTCGCCTATCGGCAAGGGTCAGCGCGGGCTGCTGGTGTCCGCACCAAAAACCGGAAAAACCGTGATGCTGCAGCAGATCGCTCATGCGATCACGGCGTCCGAGCCGGAATGCGAACTCATTGTCTTGCTCATCGACGAACGCCCGGAAGAGGTGACCGAGATGAAGCGCACCGTTCGCGGCGAGGTGGTCTCTTCAACCTTCGACGAGCCCGCCTCTCGTCATGTTCAGGTCGCGGAGATGGTTATTGAGAAGGCTAAGCGTTTGGTGGAGCATAAGAAAGACGTGGTGATCCTTCTGGATTCGATTACACGGCTCGCTCGTGCCTACAACACTGTGCAGCCGGCGTCTGGCAAGGTATTGACCGGCGGTGTAGACGCAAACGCCCTGCAAAAACCCAAGCGTTTTTTTGGTGCCGCTCGCAACATAGAAGAAGGTGGCAGCCTGACCATTTTGGCCACGGCCCTAATCGATACCGGCTCCAAGATGGACGAGGTGATCTACGAGGAGTTCAAGGGCACCGGCAACATGGAGATTCATCTGGATCGCCGCATCGCCGAGAAGCGGGTTTATCCATCGATTGTGATCAGCCGCTCCGGCACCCGCCGCGAAGAGCTGCTCACGGATCCGGCGGAACTGCAGAAGATCTGGCTGCTCAGAAAACTGTTGCACCCGATGGACGATATTGAAGCCATCGAGTTCATGCTCGATAAATTGCGGGCGACCAAGAGCAATGCGGAGTTCTTTAAATCGATGAATCGCTAGTAAAACTTGCGGGGGCGGGAGGTTTCGCCTATGATCCGACCCCCTTTCGGGCTCGCGCTCGGCCGTGGGCAACCCTATTTTGCAACTGAAAAACGCCATGAAGTCAGATATCCATCCTTCCTACGAGACCATCAAGGTGGTCTGCGCCTGCGGCAATAGCTTCGAGACTCGCTCGACCATGGCCGAGGAGCTCCACGTCGAAATCTGCTCCGCCTGCCATCCCTTTTACACGGGCCAGCAGAAGATCGTTGATACCGCCGGGCGTGTGGGCAAATTCCAAAAGAAGTACGGCCGTTCCGCATAGTGTCGGGGCAGGGTCACCGCCCCGCTCCTTGAATCCGCGCCCTACACGCCGCCGTCGTGGACGAGGGCGTGGCGCCTTTTTTTTCTTTCTCATCGCTGCGCTTGGCGCGAGCCCGGCCAGTGCCACTACCCGCGTTGAAACCATCAGCCGGGTTGTCGATGGTGATACCGTCGTCCTTGAATCCGGAGAGATCATTCGACTGGCCGGCATCAATACGCCCGAGCTCGCAAAAAAGGACCAGCCCGATCAGCCCCTCGCCGTTGAAGCGCGCGATGCGCTTGTGGATTTAATCGGCGGGCGTTCGATTCAAATTTACAATGCCCCCGGTCACAAGGACCGGTATGGCCGAACGCTCGCCTATCTGCTGATGCCCGAGGGCGATACCGTTCAAGAGAGACTGGTACGCATGGGTCTTGCGAGCGTAGTGGTCATCGCGCCGAATGATCTTTATCTGGCTGAACTCTCGCAGGCAGAAGACGACGCACGGTCCCGCCGCATCGGCATCTGGGGCTTGTCGTACTACGACACCAAAGCCGCGCAAGATACGACGGGCGGCTACCAGTTTGCCAGCGGTCAGGTGTCGCGTCTCGATCTCAAGCAGGACTGGTTTTCGGTAACGATTGCCGAAAGACTGGTGATCCTGATCAAAAGAGTGGATTGGCAGGATAGATTTCCCTATTCGGTCCTGGATCTTGATCAGGCTCGTGTCGCAGTTCGGGGTTGGGTGAGCGCAAAAAAAAACCGCTCAACGGTGGTGGTGAACCATCCCTTTATGATTGAGCGCTGCGATATTGATCCGAGGCGGCTTTGCCCCTGACATCAGGCGGATCAAAAGGCGGATCGAAAAAAGAGGCTTTAACCAAATGACGAAAAAAAGAGGCTTTAACCAAATGACGAAGAGGACACGGATATCGTTTTTGCGTTTCTCCGGCGCGTTTGTCTTTCTGTTTTGGGCTTCAGCTGGCGCGCTTTGGGCTCAGGCGATTGAGGTGCGCGAGGCGATTGTCCGGATGGTGCCGCCCGGTCAGAGCGTCAGCGCGGCCTTTATGACGTTGCATAATCATGATTCTCGCGACCGTGTTCTGGTCTCCGCACGTTCGGAGGTAGCGGATTCGGTCGAGCTGCATAACCATGTCATGCAGGACGGTCTGATGAAAATGCGCCGCGTGGATGCTGTGACCCTGCCCGCAGGGGGCGCGGTCTCTCTAAAGCCCGGTGGACTTCATATCATGCTGATCGGTCTGAGGCGCACCTTGCAACTGGGACAGATGGTGCAGATCGATCTTTACTTTGCTGATGGCGAACGCCTCACGCTGACCGCTTCGGTGCAGATGCCGGGCCAGGAACATAGCCACTCAAGCGGATCGGGCAGCGAGGGATAAGGCGAGGCTTGGCTATGTGCCGCTCTGTGTATACATGATCCGACAATGAAAAGAACCTTCGAGCCCGTCTCGGTTTTGGTTATGCTGGCTCTGACAGCGATCGCGGTTGGCGCTGGGCTCTGGTGGCATCAACGCAGCGCCGATGCGGATAATCCCTATGCTCACTTAGGAGGCGATTTCACCCTAACCTCTGCGAGCGGCCCGGTGTCCTTAAGTGATTTTCAGGGCCAGGTGGTGATGCTTTATTTTGGATTCACCTCCTGCCCGGATGTGTGCCCAACCGATCTGGCCCGCATGAGCGCGGTCATCAGTGGCCTGACGACAGCAGAGGCCGCCCAGGTAGCCGGCGTGTTTGTCACGGTTGATCCCGAGCGGGATACGCCAGAGCGGGCGTCTGAGTACGCGCGTTTTTTCAGCCCGTACATTATCGGGTTGAGTGGTACCCCGCAGGAGATTGAGGCCGTGGCCCGTCAGTACTACGTGATTTACAACCGTATCAAATACGCCGGATCGGCTCTTGGGTACACGATCGACCATACCGCCACGACCTACTTGATTGATGCCCGAGGCGTGATTCGTGATCGCCTTCAACACGACGCGTCTGTCGACGAGGTTCGGCGCGCCGTGCGTAATCTGATTCCGGGTTGAAAGCGTTGGAAGCCAAGCCCATGCTGCTGGAAGAGATGGTGGTTCAGGTTGCGGATGAGCTGGTCGGCGCTGACCTTTTTTTTGGGCACGGCACCGATAACGCCTTTGACGAAGCCGCCTGGTTGGCGCTTGAGGCGGGCGGTTTTGACGTCGGCGATCCAGAGCCCCCTTGGGAAAGCGTTCTGGATAAGCGCCAGATAGAAAACATCCGGGCGCTTCTTGAGCGGCGCCTGACGACTCGCCAACCGCTGGCGTATCTAATTAACCGCGCCTGGTTTGCCGGACATGAGTTTTTCATTGACGAGCGGGCCATTGTTCCGCGATCGCACATCGGTGAGTGGATCCCCGACCGCTTTGAGCCCTGGCTGCCGGCCGGCGAGGTGAAATCGATGCTTGACCTGTGCACGGGAAGCGGCTGTATTGCGGTGGCGCTTGCCCTGGCGTTTCCTGAAGCGCAGGTAGACGCGAGCGACCTCAGCACGGCTGCCCTTGAAGTGGCGGCAATCAACGCCCGGCATCATGGGGTGACAGAGCGGGTCCGTTTGGTAGAGGGGGATCTTTTCTCGGCTTTGCCCGACCGGCGCTACGACCTCATTGTGTGTAACCCGCCTTATGTCAGTGATGTGCTGATGCGGGCCCTGCCCGACGAGTATCGGTTTGAGCCGGAGCTTGCGTTTGTCGGAGGGGATCAGGGACTGGACTTTATCGACCGCCTGTTGCGGGAGGCCTCGCATCATCTGAACCCCAACGGCATGCTGATTGTTGAGGCCGGTAGCGCGCAGCCCGCGGTGGAGAATGCTTATCCGGATCTTCCGTTCATGTGGTTAATGTCAGAGAGCGAGGAAGCCGTGGTCTTTGCTTTGACGGCAGCGGAGTTAGCCAGAATCGCCTAGTTCCCGGTCGACTTCGTGCGGCAGGCGGGTTAGATTTCAATCATCTCAAAGTCCGCTTTGGTTGCGTCGCAGTCGGGGCACTGCCAGTCGTCAGGGATGTCCTCCCATCGGGTTCCCGGGGCAATGCCGTCCTCCGGCCACCCCTGAGCCTCGTCGTAAACAAAGCCGCAAATGATGCACATGAAGGTTCGATTGGCCATAAGAGCGATGGTTTTCGGGAAACAGGGAGTGCCGGATTCTAGCCCACCCTATGTGTGTGTCTTTCGCTAAGGCTCGACCTTGCTAGTGCAGTCGCGACAGAAGAGGCGTGCAGATGACGCAGTGACGACGGAGTAATGTAATGACAAATACGAACGAAAGCCTTTTTGACAGCGCCTGCAAGGTCATACCTGGTGGCGTCAATTCTCCTGTGCGGGCCTTCAAGTCTGTTGGGGGCACGCCGATTTTTATCGAGCGCGCGCAAGGCCCCTTTCTTTTTGGAGCCGATGGCCAACGCTACATTGATTATGTGGGGTCGTGGGGTCCGATGATCCTGGGGCACGCCGACCCGGATGTGGTCGCGGCCGTTCAAACCGCCGCCACGCGTGGTCTGAGTTACGGTGCGCCCACCGCGCTGGAGACCGAGCTTGCGCATCGGGTCTGCCAGGCGGTGCCCTCCATGGAAAAGGTACGCATGGTCAACTCCGGAACCGAGGCGACCATGAGCGCGATTCGACTCGCGCGCGGGTTCACGGGCCGCGACACCCTGATCAAATTCGAGGGCTGCTATCACGGCCATGCCGATAGTCTGCTGGTCAAAGCGGGTTCTGGTGCTCTGACGCTTGGGATCCCCACCTCACCGGGCGTGCCGGCGGATGCGGCCCGGCACACGCTGACCCTCGAGTTCAACAATATCGAAGAAGTCCGGCAGGTATTCGCCGAGCGAGGATCAGAGATCGCGGCCATCATCGTAGAGCCGGTGACGGGCAATATGAACTGCATCACGCCGCGCCCGGGATTTCTCGAGACGCTGCGAGAGGTTTGTGATGAAAGCGGCGCGGTGTTGATTTTTGACGAGGTGATGACGGGGTTTCGCGTCGGGCTAGGAGGTGTTCAGGGTCTCTATGATGTTCGACCCGACCTCACCACGCTTGGAAAAGTGCTGGGCGGTGGATTGCCTGTCGGGGCGTTTGGCGGTCGGGCAGACATCATGGCGCATCTGGCGCCGCTGGGGCCGGTGTATCAGGCTGGCACGTTATCGGGCAATCCACTGGCGATGTCTGCGGGTATTGCGACCCTGACCAAAATCGCAGTCGATGGATTCTTTGACCGGCTGACCCAAACCACCCGTGAGCTAGTGGATGGCCTTTCTGAAGCGGCCCGCTCGGCCGGTATTCCCATGGCGACCGAAGCGGTGGGAGGCATGTTCGGATTGTTTTTTACCGAGCAAGCAAAGGTGACATCGTTCGCCGAGGTCATGGCCTGCGACAGCGCGCGATTCGCGACGTTTTTTCATGGCATGCTGGATCACGGTGTGTATCTTGCACCGTCGGCCTTCGAGGCCGGTTTCGTATCCATTACGCACGGATCCGATGAAATCGAGCAGACGATCGATGCGGCTCGTAAAGTCTTTGCGACGCTCTAGCGTAAAAACTTGATCGATAGGGGATAGACGGCCGGCTGGTTGACGGAGGCCCGCCACGCGTTTCTCACCAACACCCAGATGTGAAACACGAACAGCAGGCCTATCAGTAGAAATCCAACAAAGAA
>RGTL01000191.1 GCA_010025385.1 Gammaproteobacteria bacterium
TGGCAACCGCTGCTGTCACCGCCCAGGTAAATGTCCAACCGTCGCAGTGAAACATGGGCAGTGTCCATAAATAGACCGAATCTCGACCAAGATTCATGGTCTGCATGTTGCCCATCGCATTCAGGTAGGCACCGCGATGATGGTAGACACAACCTTTTGGATCGCCCGTGGTACCCGATGTGTATAGCAACGACAACGCCTGCCACTCATCAGAGGGTTGATCGCCCGAGAAGCTTGGTTCCGCTGCGGCGATGAATGTCTCGTAATCCGTCTCGCCCAGACATTCGCCTCCGTCGCCCTCGGAGTCATCAATATCAATCACGAGAATAGGCCGCTCCACCATCGTTAACGCTTCTTTTATGACGACCGAGAAAGCGGTATCGGTCAGAAGCGCTTTGGCTTCCCCGTGGTTCAGAATGAAGGCAATCGTTTTGGCGTCCAGTCGGATATTGAGAGAATTCAGGACGGCCCCCATCATGGGAACCGCGTTGTGCGCCTCGAGCATTTCCGGTGTGTTTGCACCCATAATGGCGACGCAATCCCCCACGCCAACGCCTCGTGAGGCAAGCGCGTGGGCGAGCTGACAGGAGCGCTCGAGAAATTGCGCATAGCTATACCGACGGGTGCCATGAATGATGGCGGTGTGGTTTGGCGCGATTTGCGCGGCCCGACGCAAAAAACTTACCGGCGAGAGCGGCTCAAAATTGGCATCTACCTTGGGTAGACCGGCTTCGAAAATAGACAAGAGAGATCCTCCAGAAAGCGATGGCTGAATCCTACCGGCTTTATTTGCGCGTGTCAGACGCTGATAGGTTACCGGCGATCCATTTTCTTCGCAAAATCAGGTTTTTGAGAGGCTTTATCAAAGTCAAGTCGCATCGGCGCATATAATCGCACTCCCAATAGACAGACAGGGTGCCCAGGATGCGGATTCCCGCGGGACGATCCTATGACGAGGTCGCTGTGGGCGACCGTTTCGATTACGTCCTGACCATCACCGAAACCCACCTGGTTACGGCAGCGGGATTGTTCGGAGACTTCAATCCACTCCACGTGGATGAGACTTTCGCGTCCCGATCCCGGTTTGGCGGACGAATTCTGCACGGCCCTTTTACAAGCGCCTTTGTGGCGGCTCCGGTGGGTATCTTTTTTTCAGGAACCGCGATCGCCTATCTCGAACACAGTTGCCGATTTCTGGCGCCGGTCAAACCGGGCGATACGCTACAGGCGCTCTGGGAGATTACGGAGAAAGTGGATAAGTCTAAATTCAAGGGTGGCGTAGTCGGACTCTCCTGCTCCTGCATCAATCAGCGTGACGAAGAGGTTGCCACGGCGCAAGGCAAGATTATGGTGGCCTCAAGATCGGGACTTGACTGAAGGCGTCGCTATGGACTCGTCACTCGCCGGTAGAAGAGTACTGATTTACAGCCATGATTCGTTTGGCTTGGGACACCTGCGGCGTTGTCGCACGATTGCACACGCACTGGTTGATCGGTTTGCCGGGCTGCGCGTGCTGATTGTTTCAGGATCGCCCATCATCGGCAGCTTTGACTTCAAGAGTCGTGTGGATTTTGTTCGGATCCCGGGTGTCGTGAAACTGCGCGGCGGCGATTACACATCCTTGTCAGATCACATCGATCTTTCGCAGACACTGCAATTGCGCAGCTCGATTCTTGCGCAGACGGCAAAGACCTTCGCGCCGGATATTTTTCTGGTGGACAAAGAGCCTCTGGGTCTCAGAGGAGAAGTGACCACCACTCTAAAAATGCTTCGCAGTAAACAGGTGTACACCGTGCTGGGTTTGAGGGATATTCTTGATGATCCCGTGATTCTCCGTAAGGAGTGGGACAAGCGCGGCACGCCCCGAGATCTTGAATCCTGGTACGACGAGATCTGGGTATTTGGGTCACCCTCCATGGGTAACCCCTTGTCTGAGTTGGGGGTCTCGCCCGCGGCGCTCGATCGTCTCGTATTCACCGGCTACCTGAAGCGCTCGATCCCCGAAATTGCCCAGCCGCCCGTGGGTCTGCCAGACGACCCGTTCCTGCTGGTGACGCCGGGAGGCGGTGGCGATGGCGAAACGCTGGTCGATTGGGTGCTGTGCGCCCTGGAGCAAAAACCCCGACCCTCTCGATCGGTCGTGATCGTGTTGGGTCCTTTCATGCCACAGGCGGTGCGTCATCAGTTTCAACGGCGTGCGGCGGCGCTCACGGGCGTGCATACCATTACCTTCAACGCCAACATGGAGTTGTTGATCGCCCGGGCAGAGGGCGTGGTGGCGATGGGCGGCTACAACACATTCTGTGAAGTCCTGTCACTGGACAAACCAGCGTTGTTAATTCCACGCTCGACCCCCCGACTAGAGCAAACCATTCGCGCGCGGCGGGCACAGGCGCTGGGTTTTGTTTCCATGCTTAGTGGTGATGGCGATCGTTCAGCTGACGCCATGGCCAGGGCACTACGGGAGCTTGAGCGGCAGGCGCCGCCGTCTAAAGCCGGTGCTGATAAAGTGCTCAATGGTTTGGACGTGATTTGCTCGCGAACGAAAGCGTTGCTGTCAGGTAACGCCCGGGACAACGTCGAGCGGGCATAAAGCCAGTCGAACCGACTCGTTGTGATTCTGTTTTATGTTCAGCACCTTCTGGGGATTGGTCATCTCCGCAGGACGCTCGCGATCGCCGACGCCTGCGACCAGAACGGGCTAGAGGTCTGCGTCATTAGCGGAGGCCCGGCCTTTGACCTTGGCCCGTTTTCGCACTTGCCTATCCATCAATTGCCTCCCATCCAGAGCGCTGATTTACGCTTTTCGTCGTTAGTCGATGAACACGGACAACCTGTGAACGTGGCCTTGGAGAGCGAGCGTGCAGATCAGTTATTAAGGATTTTCCATCGCGTCTCACCGCGCATCGTGGTCACCGAGCTTTTCCCATTCGGTAGGAGGCGTTTTCGGTTTGAGATCGAACCGCTGCTTAACCAAGCCCAAAAGCAAGGGGCAAAGATCATCTGCTCCGTGCGCGACTGTGTCCAGCATCGCTCAGAGGAGCGTGAAGCCGAAACGTTATCCTTTCTGCAACGCTATTACGATGGCGTATTCGTTCATGGCGAAAAAGACTTTTTACCGTTTGACGCGTCGTTCCGGCGCGCGATAGAGGTGGATGACCTGAGCTACACCGGATTCGTTGATACAGCGATGGCGACCGTGCCCGGCGGCTCATCGTCGAATCCGGAAGTGCTCATAGCGGCCGGCGGCGGGGCAGCGGGGGAGGTGTTATACGAAGCGGTTGCCAACGCCCGTCGTCTCACCCGACACCATGAGGTTCGCTGGCGAATGTTGGTGGGGGTGAACCCATCGGAATCGCTCATGCAGGCGCTTCGCGCTACTGGCGGGGATGGGCTTGTTGTTGAGCCCAATCGCAATGATTACCGAGGACTCATGACAACCTGTCGTTTGTCGGTCTCGCAGGCCGGCTACAACAGCACGGTGGATATTCTGTCTTCGGGTGCGCCCGCGATTCTGGTCCCGTTTACGGGTGAAGGGGGAGAGACCGAGCAGCCTGTTCGGGCTTCTCGATTAGCCGAGAGCGGCCGGGTAAGCCTGATCAATGAATCCGATCTTGGTGCGCAGCACCTCGCCGAGACGATCGATAGACTGCTGGATGTGGGGCCGCCTCGATTTGACCCTGTTTGCTGTGACGGCGCAACGCGCAGCGCTGAGATGTTGAAAAATCTGATTCATTAAGCAAGAAACCATTCATTTATTTCTATCGCTCATGGTCATCAGAGTGTTCACGCAGCAAGATGAGGTCTCGGTGATCGCGCTTTGGGGTAGGTGCGGCCTG
>RGTL01000192.1 GCA_010025385.1 Gammaproteobacteria bacterium
CCTTTGCTCTCAGCGTAGAGGGTATACATGCGAAAAAGATCACCGGCAAAAATGGCCGCCTCGTCTCCGCCGGTACCGGCTCGTACCTCTAGGAAAATATTGCGTTCGTCGTTGGGATCTTTGGGTATCAGCAATTTGCGTAAGGTCTGAAAACTTTCTTCCAGATCGTTTTGCAGCCGCGGCAGCTCGTCGTTGGCCATGCGCCGGATATCCGGATCACTATCCTCGACCATCTCTCGGGTGGATGCGAGCTCGGCATCGAGCGCCTGATAGGCCTCGAAGTGTTCCACCACCGGGCTGATATCGGCAAGCTCGATGGACAGATCCCGAAACGAGTTCTGATTACCGATAACGGCTGGATCAGACAGCAGCGCGTTGATCTCTTCGCGTCGCTCGAGCAGATGCTCGAGCTTGGCGCGCATCTGCGGGTTCATCGCTAAGGATTCAGTTTGAACAGCCGGCGCGTGCTGTTGATCAGTCCGGGGTTACCGTCCTGGCTGGCCTGCTTGAGCGCCTGACTGGGCTCGTGGGAGAACTTTTGACTCAGATTGCGGGCGAATTGCTCGAGGACGTCGCCGGGGTTCTCCCCGTTGGCCAGGCGGCGCCGGGCCTCTACCAGCTCGGCCTCACGCAGAAGGTCAATTTTTTCGCGCAACGAAAGGATGGTTGGTATGGAGTCCAGGGAGCGCATCCAGTGCATGAAGCGCACCACCTGCAAATCAATAATTTTTTCAGCCTCGACAGCCGCTTCGCGTCGGGCCGCCTGATTCTCACTGACCACCTTTTGCAGATCGTCGACCGTATATAGAAAAACATCTTTTAATTCATCAACCTGCGGCTCGATATCACGCGGCACCGCCAGATCGATCAGAAACATCGGACGATGCCGGCGTTTTTTGAGCGCGCTCTCTACCGCGCCCTTACCCAGAATGGGCAGGGTGCTGGCCGTTGAAGCCACGACAATGTCTGCCTCGTGCAGTCGTTCGGGCATTTCCGCGAGCGAGATCGCTTCGCTGCCCAGTTGCGCAGTGAGGGTCTGCGCCCGCTCGATGGATCGGTTGGCAACAATAATATGTTTGACGCCCGTCTGCTTCAGATGCCGCGCGACGAGCTCTATCGTTTCTCCGGCACCGAGCAACAGCACGGTTTGCTCACTCAGGTTAGAGAAGATTCGCTTGGCGAGATCCACCGCCGCAAAGGCGACCGAAACGGCGTTCGCCCCAATGGCGGTATCGGTGCGGATCTGCTTTGCCACGGAAAACGTGTGCTGAAAAAGACGATTGAGTATCTTGCCGGTGGTGCCTGCCTGATGGGCTGCAGAAAATGCCGACTTCATCTGGCCCAGAATTTGCGGTTCGCCAAGGACCATGGAGTCGAGGCCAGACGCTACGCGAAACGCGTGTTGAACCGCTTGCTCACCTGGCAGGGTGTAGGTCGAGGTCGATAGCGCCTCTGCCGGGACGTCGCCGTAATCACGCAGCCAGTTGACCACGGGAGTCACCGCCGGTGTTTCCTGCCGACAATAAATCTCGGTGCGGTTGCACGTGGAAAGAATGGTGGCTTCGGCGACCTCCGGCGACTCGACGAGCGAGCGCACCGCGTCGGGCAGTTGCTCCGAGGAGAACGCGGTACGTTCCCGCAGCGCGACCGGGGCGGTGCGGTGATTCAGACCTATGGTGAGAAGATGCATCGGAAGCAGATTTTAAGTAATTTGCCGGTATTTTTCACTTTCACGCGTCGCGCTCCGGCCAACCCGAAGGTGCGCTGAATCGGCTCTTGAGGTCCCTCTCACTGTTTCGACAGTGATTCTGCTATTCTGACTTTTGTGCCCCTCTCGAATACAGAGCCCATTCTTGTGAAGCGCGTTCAGTCAACCTTTTTGGCGGTAGCGGTTTTGGCCGTGACCCTGGGTGGCTGTGTCGGGATTCCAGCCCAGCCCCGTGCGGGCTCCGACACACCCGGCATGCAGGTCGCTGGCCTGTCCGAAGATCTGATTTACGAATATCTCCTTGGCAGCGTCGCGGCCCGAAGAGGAGAGGGCGAGACGGCGGCGTCGGCAATGTTCCGGGCCGCGCAACTGTCCGAAAACGCGGATATCACGCTTCAGGCGTTTTCGTTATCCATGGACGCTGGCCTGTACGAGCAGGCTTTGGAGCTCAGCGATTTGATGGGCAAGATCGATCCGGACGGCCCGCCCGAGCGGCGATTGACCATGCGTCTGCAGGCGTTGATCGCACTGGAGCAAGAAGACGGTGTTTTTGACACCCTGGTATCGCTGGTTGAGATTCTTCCCGAGGGCGAAAGCGAACTGATGACCTTTGTGGCCCAGACGCTCGGACGTCAATCGGATCCAGGTCGGTGGATCGAGCTGATGACGCGCTTTGCCGACTATTTCGACAGTCGCCCCTCCGCGCAGATCGCGCTGGCCTGGTTTGGTTATCGAACGGGCGAGGTCGCGATTGCCGAGGAGGCGATGTCGCGAGCCATGGCGCTTCGGCCAGGCTGGGAGGATGCGGCGATGCTTAAGCTCTCCCACCTTCGCGAGCAGGGCGACAACGAAGCCGCCTCTGCCTACGTGATTGCCTTTCTTGAGGCATTTCCGGATCGGTCCCGTTTGCGGTTGACGTACGGCCGCTTTCTTGCCGAGCAGAATGACAACATTGCGGCGTTGGCGCAGTTTGAAAAATTGCTGGAGTACGAGCCGCAGAATATCGATGCGCGATACGCAGCGGGCGTGCTGAGCCAGAACCTCGCCGGTCTGCCAGCGGCCCGCGGTCATTTTGAAGCGATTCTCGCTGCGCAGCCTGACGAGGATCGCGCGCGCCTTTATCTCGGCCAGATTTTGAGCGAGCTGGGGGATACCGAAGCGGCTCTTGATCTGCTCGGTGAGGTCGCCGATCCCGAGCTTTATTTTGATGCCCAGATTCGAATAGGCTTTGTGCTCGCAGATGCGAAGCGAGTGGATGAAGCGCTTTCGCACCTATCGGACCTGACGCCTAAATCGCAGGACGATCAGGTGCGTATGTATCTCGCCCGCGAGCAGGTCCTGCGAGAGAGTGATCAGGCAGAAAAAGCTCTCAGCCTTTTGAATGCGGCGCTTATTGATATTCCCGATCATCCCGATCTTCTGTATTCGCGCGGCCTGGTGACCGCATTGCTGGATCGGATCGAAGACCACGAGCGGGATATGCGGCGCCTGATCGAGATGGAGCCTGATAACCCGCACGCCTACAACGCGTTGGGCTACACGCTGGCGGACAAGACGGATCGGCTTGCAGAGGCGCAGGAGTTGATCGAAAAAGCACTGGCCCTGCTGCCGGGCGATCCGTTCATTCTGGACAGTCTGGGCTGGGTCCACTATCGGCGTGGTGAATTGGAGGTGGCGCTGGAGTATCTGCAGATGGCTATGGAGCAACAGCCAGACGCGGAAATTGCCGCACACCTGGGTGAGGTGCTCTGGACGCTCGGTCAGAAGGATCAAGCGGTGCTGATTTGGCAGGACGGTCAGCGCAACAACCCTGAAAACGCCGTTCTAATCGAGACGCTGCAAAAGTTCGGTCAGTGATGCGCTGGGCGTTGATGGTCGCCACAGCTGCCTTACTCTCCGGCGGCTGCGCTTCGGTCCCTTTAAAAACGCAGTCGAGTGCTGAACCTGCCGAGGCCCTTTGGCAGACGCACAGGCGCGCCGTAGCAGACGTCGTGTCGTGGAATCTGACGGGCCGGATTGCGCTTCGTACGGCCGACATGGCGGCGAGTGCCAGCCTGCGCTGGATTCGAAGCGAGGACCGGGACGAGATTTATCTTTTTGGG
>RGTL01000193.1 GCA_010025385.1 Gammaproteobacteria bacterium
GCCTCCAACTCATGAAAAGTGACGCCGAAGCAACACATCCTGAGACCTTGGTGGCTGTCCACAGTGTCCGACTGTCGATGGCGAATGACTATGCGAGGTGGTTGGAAGATTCCGGACGAATGGAGAAGGAGTTTCCGGGATTCTTGTCGCGGGAAGTCATTGAACCGATAGACGGTGGGCAAGACTTTTACACACTGGTCGTGCGATTTGACTCATCGGCAAATCTCGGCAGGTGGTTGGACAGTGGAGAGTGGAAGGGGCTTCACTCCCGGTTACAGAACCTCGTCAAACAGGCTGACCGTTTTGGGACAGATGAGCAATACCTCACCCCATTCTGGTACCGACCCGATCCACCGTCTGTTCAAGCGCCGACTTGGAAGATTTGGCTCTCCACGGTTGCTGCCCTCTATCCATCTATTTTCATTATTTCTCTGCTGCTGGACAACGTGACTCTGCCTTTCGCGGCCATGTTGCTGCTGTCCAATCTCCTGGCTGTCGCCAGTGTGTCGTGGATCACCGGTCCGATTGTCCGCAGGATTCTGAAGTCCTGGATGACCGCTCGCCCGGCTGATCTTCGGATTACGGTTTTTGGCACGTTGGCGATAGTCGCCGCGCTCTCTCTCCTCCTCGCAGTGTTCCTGCAAGTACCGATGACGTAGGAAGAGTAGGCGTGTACGGCACGGCAATCATCGGTATGGCCATGCCCATGCACTTGCTCGCGCGATCACCATCCCGTCCGATCATGGCGTGACCTGTGAAGGGACGCCCCTACTCACCGGCGTCGCTGCCCCCGCGCAATTCTGGAGGGGAAGAGTCTGAGTTAGCGTGCCCCCATGGCGGCTCGGGTAACAGAGGTCGATTGGCAGACCACGCCGTGGGGTGAGATCTCATTGCGACGTCGCCATGACCCAATTTTGGATCACGAGGTATTCGAGGTGCTTCTCAACGACGAGTACCTGATGTCCAGCTCATTCACTGTTGCCGAGCAGAAGCTCGCCTCGCTAGCGCTGGGTCTTGTACCGGGTGCTGGACTCCGGGTGTTAGTCGGTGGACTCGGCTTGGGATACACCGCTCGAGAAGTCCTCATTGACGGGCGAGTGAACCAAATGACGGTGGTCGAAGCCATCGGCCCAGTTATCTCCTGGCACCGGCAAGGTTTGGTGCCTTTAGGACACGAGGTGAGCGGTGATCAACGGACCACCGTGCACGAGGGTGACTTCTTCGACTTGATGCAGCGGGGTGCCGATCCGTGCACCGCTGCCTCGTGGGACGTGGTTATCGTCGATATCGACCACTCGCCCCGTCACACCCTTGCTCCCGAAAATGTGTGGCTCTACACAGAAGAGGGCAGCTCGGCGCTGGCAGCGTTGTTGGCTCCCGAAGGCGTCTTTGCTCTGTGGTCGAATGACCAACCTGACGAAGATTATGTGCGGGTGCTGCAGAACCATTTCCCAAAAGTGAGTACAGACGTTGTTGTTTTCCCAAATCCGTTACAGGGTGGCACCTCGACCAACACGATCTACGTAGCCCAAGTGGCCGGGCGATGAGCGACCAGCGCTGCTGTGGTCTTCATGCTGCAAGTGCTTCTTGGGCAATCAAAAACCTCTTGGTGGATGGCCCGCGCGGCCCCAACTGACCCGCCGCGCAAGCCCGGCTCCCTGGACTCTCAGGGCAGTGCTCACGATGAGTGGACCCACGCTTGGGGTGCGGATGCGCATCCACCTCAGTCGGTGGAAGTGAAAGGTGTCGGCTGCCCGCCGGCCGGAATCATCGTCGTCACGCCGGGTTCGAGGTGCTGCGCAGCCACCTGCGGGCGGAATTCGAGGCTGCCAGTGCTGCAAGCACGATGGTGAAGGCCACCAAAGTTAGGGCTCTAACGTCCACGAATATGGCGAGAAGTAAATCACCGACAAAGATGAAGCCAATTGCGTAGACGTAGGCGACGGATTGATGTCGAGCTCCTAGCGCAACCATCGCATGAGCTCCGCCGAGCATCAGTCCAACAACCAGAGTCGTGAGGGTGTTGCCGGCACCCTCCAGCAGACCGCGGATGATGGTGACTATCCAGAAAGCGATTCCCGCGATGCCAAGTATTTCGATTGCCCAGATGGATGTCGGCACGCTCGTTTTCATGCGCTGAAGACTAGTGAAAGGGATCAGGAAAGGTGTCTATCTCACTGATCCGACGGTCCAGCCAAGGCAACGGCGTCAAAGTCCGAAACTTCGATGAGAGTCATTTGCACCTGATGTTGCCGACCGTTCGAGCGGTGCACAATCAGTTGTGGTGCTTCACCAACCTGCCATTTTTTGAAGTTAACACTGGCAACATCACCTTCACCGAGACGAATGCTGCGAGCAATTGCTGCCATGCCACCGTCTTGTGAGCCAACCTCAAGCACAGACAGGTCGATAGCAACGTTGGGGCCGTCGGTGACGGATGCATGAAGCACGGATTCGGTAACTCGGAGGCGAAGACCCGGCATCTCCTTGGTCCCATCTGACTTCATCCACTGACGAATAGCCCGCGGATTGAGGCGCATGTGAGCGGAGTAATCCGTGGATGCACGGTCGTGACTAAGTTTCAGAGAGGTGACGATGGCTCCACCTCGGGTGTTGGCAGCGAGATGGGGTTGGCTGTTGCCGTCTTGGATTGCGACGCGACCCTCACCGAACACAGAAGTTCGAACCTCAACCGCCTGGCCGTTACCAAAAGCGTTCATTACGTTGTGGCCGATGCGAGAACCGATTGCTGCCTGGTCCTCCACCAGGGTGTAGGGCGATTTTGCTGGCTTGCTGAGACTTAATGATGCTGAATCAGGAGGGGTCAGGTTGTCGGTCAGGCCTTCTTGGCTGTCATCGCTGTCATCGCTATTCAATGCATTCATCTGACTATCACTGGGAACGCGCGGACCATCCGTGCCGGAAAGTTCCTCTTCATCATGGATGACGATCTCAATGTCTTCGTCATCCACCACTTCGTCATCTTCTTGCAGATTGTCCAGAAACAGAGCCTGATGATCCGAGTTGAGTGGCGCGCGATATGCATCGCAGATGGAACAGGAAAACGGCCCACGGAGTCGTGACACGTCAAGCAGCCCCATGGATGACCCCATCCCACCGTTGTCCCCGATCCCTCCGTAGTTCCAGCCCGTGGAACCACCTCCAGGCAACTGGCCACCCTTCTCGTACTCCCATGCCTCCTCTTGAAGATCCACCGTGACCCTCTGCACGACATTTGGCAGATTGTTGTCGTAGATCAGAATCTCTTTGACATTCTCAGCATCTGTGTCTTCGATAGCGAATGGCGTCACAGCATGGCCACCGCCCCAGCCATTTTGTTCGGTATTCCACGCGTACAGAACCAATACGTTTCGGGCACTGCCTTCCGCAAACGCCTGTTCCAATACCGAAACGACTTTGCTCGGCGGCGACATCTGTGTCTGACCCTCACCAGGTAGAAATTGCACTGCAGCTCGGCTCGCGATTTCATCAACAACGGCCCGATTCAGGGGTAGAGAGCTGGTTGCAGCAACTCCCAGTTGCCCAACTTGGGGAACGCTCCCATCAAAGAGTTCCTGAGCTAGAGCCGACATGCCAACACAATGACCGACTTCTAGTCCCCGATTTAGCGTTCGTTGCAAATCCTTGACGACTGGATTTATCTCACACGCATCGGAGCCACTTCCGAAGGAACAGATACTGTCCCCAAACAACCTCAGCATCACTTCATCACTAACACTGAAAGTTTGCGGATCGTTGGGGAAGTTGGCGAAGCTAAAGC
>RGTL01000194.1 GCA_010025385.1 Gammaproteobacteria bacterium
CCGGCACTGACGGCGCATTGGCCTGCGCCATCATGCACGTGCTGTTTCGAGACAATAAGGCCGATCGTGAATACCTCAACACATTCACCGATTGCCCAGGCGATTTGGAAACGCACCTTTCAAACCGAGGCCCAGATTGGGCCGAGCAGATCACCGGTGTTCCCGTGCACGACATCGAGGCTCTTGGAAAACTGATTGGCGAAACCCCGCGAAGTTTCTTCAGACTCGGCTATGGATTCACCCGAAGTCGTAACGGCGCCACAAATATGCATGCAGCGCTATCTCTTGCAGCGGTAACGGGGAGCTGGCAGCACGAGGGCGGTGGCGCTTTTCATACCAACGGTGCCATTTATCATTGGGATAAGACGCTGATCGAGGGCTTGGATTGTGTGGACCCTTCAATTCGCCTTCTCGATCAGTCTCGCATTGGCGCCGTTTTGACCAATGATCCCAATGATCTCAAAGGAGGATATCGTGTTACCGGCCACTATGTTCATGGAACACGATGACATTTATCAGGCTGGGGGGCAGCAACATATTCTCCTTGGTCCGAAAATTATCGACCCACCCGAGGGCTGCCGATCGAATCATGACGTCATATGCGCCCTTGCAAAACGCCTTGGCGCCCAGCACCCGGGCTTTGATCTTTCGCCCCGTCAGCTCATTGATCAAACCCTGCAATCATCAGGATGGGGCACCCTTGAGGCGCTTGAAGGTCAACGCTGGATTGACTGTCAGCCTGACTTTCGTCAGGCCCATTACCTCGACGGCTTTGCCCACAGTGATGGCCGCTTTCACTTTGCGCCTGACTGGTCATCCATTCAGTCAGCAGTTTTTGGACCCAAGGACGCGAAGATGCCGGCCCTCCCAGACCATTGGGATGTGATCGAGTCTGCTACTGACGAGATGCCGTTTCGATTAGTGACCGCACCCGCTCGACATTATCTCAACTCAACGTTTACAGAGACGCCCACCTCCTCGCGTCGACACGTCAAACCGACAGTGATGATCTGCCCGGACGACGCTAAGCAGCTTAAGGTGGACAACGGCGATCCCGTTCGGCTTGGCAACGGGCGGGGTGAATTAACCATTACCGCCGAGGTCACGGATGCCACGCAACCCGGAGTAGTGATCGTGGAAAGCATCTGGCCGAATGATGCCTTCGCCGAAGGGAAAGGCATCAACGTGCTGACGGGTGCGGATCCTAGCGCTCCGGTGGGTGGAGCCGCATTTCACGACAACCGGATCTGGATTCGCCGCCTCTGAATGATTTAGGGGACTTGATCTTCATTGCGGACCGTCGGAGAAACGGTTCAGTTTGGCCTCCCCAATTAAGGAGGGCTACAATGGTCGTGGGAGGCAGATATGGATTTCAGCTTAGGCAGCATTTTTCTCATAGCTCTGGTAATCACGTTTGCGTGGTTTATTTGGACCTATAACCGCTTTATCAAAAACAAGAATGCGGTGCGCGAATCGTGGAGCGGAATTGATGTCCAACTGAAGCGTCGACACAATCTCATCCCTAATCTTGTTGAAACGGTCAAGGGTTACGCCGGGCACGAGAAACAAACGCTCGACTCGCTGACCGAACTTAGGGCCGGAGCGCGCGATTCGGGAGACGTCGCAAAGGTCGCTCAGCACGAGAATTTGCTGACGAAAGCATTTGCCAATGTATTTGCGGTAGCAGAGAACTACCCGGACCTGAAAGCGAATACCAATTTTCTTGATCTTCAGCAGCAGATTGCCCAGACCGAAGATCAGATTCAAATGGCCCGCCGCTACTATAACGGTACCGTACGAGACTGGAATATTCTGGTCGAGTCCTTCCCGAGTAATCTGATTGCTTCAATATTCAAGTTCCGAATTGCACAATTCTTTGAGCTTGAAATCGCGGCCGAGCGAGCGGTCCCAGAAGTCGCGTTTTAGGGGCCAGAGGGTGCGCGCGCGACTTTGGGCTCTAGCGTTCGCCCTGGCTGCGTTTCTGTCGCCGCCTGCGCTTTTTGCTGTTGAGAAAATTGATCGCTTCGACAGCCAGATTTCGGTCAGCGCTGACGGCACGGTTACGGTTACCGAAACGATCACCGTCCTTGCGGAAGGAAAAAAAATTCGCCGCGGCATCTACCGGGACTTTCCCACGCAATATAAAGATACGCTGGGTAAGACCTATCGGGTGGATTTCAACCTCATCTCAGTCAAGCGAGACGATCGGGCAGAGGACTACCACATTGAAAGCCTCAGCAATGGCGTGCGAATCTACATCGGCAAAAGCGATCGGTACCTTACGCCTGGACGCTATACATACGCTCTGACGTACCAAACCAACCGGCAGATTGGGTTTTTTGATAGCCATGACGAACTCTACTGGAATGTGACCGGCAACGACTGGGATTTCACGATTGAAACAGCAACCGCGAGCGTGACCCTGCCGGATGGCATTGCGCCATTGAGCATTCAGACCTCTGCATTCACAGGACCCCTTGGCGCCACGGCCCGCGACTTTGACTCTGAGATTTCGACATCAGGAGAAGCGACCTTTCAGACCACTCAAGGACTACCCCCCGGCTCCGGACTCACCATCGTGGTGGGTTGGCCAAAGGGCTTTGTGCAACAGCCTAGTCGTACCGAACGCTTGGGATTTTTCTTTGAGGACAATATCGTGCTCGTGCTGGGGATCGGGGGGCTGCTGATGGTGTTGTCTTACTTCCTGTGGGCCTGGAATCGCGTGGGTCGCGATCCGACTGGGGGCACCATCTTTCCGCGTTTTGAACCCCCTAAGGATCTTTCGCCCGCGGCAGCTCGTTACATCATGCGGATGGGTTTCGATAATCGCGTATTTTCAACGGCACTGATCAGCATGGCCGTCAAGGGACGTATTCAAATTGCGGAGGAACTCGGCAATAAAACCATTATTCAGCGCGACGATGAAGGCGGTGATGCCTCGCTTTCTTTTGGAGAAAAAGTGCTTTACGACAAGCTCCTTGGCGCTCAAAAGACGCTCGAGCTGGATAAAAAGCATCACAAGAAAATCAATGGCGCCCGAGATGCTTTTAAGGTCCGTCTCGAGGCCGAGTACCACAAACATTTTTTCTTCAGTAACGGTCGATGGCTGCTGCCGGGTATAGCACTCTCGGTGCTGACCATCATCGCCGTTACCGCTGTCTCTGATAACGCGGTACTGTTATTTGGTACGGGTATACCCATCATTGTCTTTTTAGCCTTCCTGTTTGCCGCACGAAGCATTTGGAAACAGGGGCGACGTATCCTAGCTATCTTCTTTGGATTCATCGCAACTGTCAGCGGGTTCTTTAACATCACCTTTGCCTTTTTGAATGCAGATAGCCTTGCCGTAATCCTCGTGTTGGCTCTTCTCATTGGCGTCAATGTGCTGTTTTATTTTCTTTTGAAAGCGCCCACTCGTGCAGGACGAGAAGTGATGGACGAGATTGAAGGTTTTAAGAAATACCTCGCGACTGCCGAGAAGAACCGACTCAACACACTAGGCACAATCGATGAACAGCTGCTGCTGTTTGAGAAATACCTGCCGTACGCCCTCGCGCTCGATGTCGATCAGGCGTGGTCAGAGAAGTTCAGCGCGGCGCTCGATGCGGCGGTCCAGGATCCCGACCGCCATTATCATCCCCGCTGGTATCACGGGCGCTCCTGGAGCTCTCGCCATCCGAGTCGCTTTGCGAGTGCGTTGGGGAGTTCATTGGCCACGACGGTAGTTGCCGCTGGCACTGCGCCGGGGTC
>RGTL01000195.1 GCA_010025385.1 Gammaproteobacteria bacterium
ACCCGATTGCGCTCGCCGCCGGATAACGCGCCAATATGCTTTTGCTGATCGGGCCCTTTGAAGTTAAAGCGCCCGACATACGCGCGCGATGATGTCTGGTACTTGCCGACTTCGAGCATATCAAGGCCATCGGAGATTTCTTCCCAGACGGTCTTGGTGTCATCGAGAGCATCACGGCTTTGATCCACGTATGCAATATCGACCGTATCGCCATGGCTGATCTCGCCGCTGTCGGGCGACTCAACGCCGGTCAGCATTTTAAAGAGCGTTGTCTTACCGGCGCCGTTCGGACCGATGATGCCCACGATGCCGCCTGGCGGCAGCGAGAACGAAAGATCATCCACCAGCAGTTTGTCGCCAAAGGCCTTGCGCAGGTTTTTGACTTCGATAACCTTGTCACCGAGACGCGGGCCAGGCGGAATATATATTTCGTTGGTCTCGCTTCGCGACTGAAACTCCTGATCGACGAGTTCATTGAAGCGGGCGATACGTGCTTTGCTTTTGGCTTGCCGTCCTTTGGGATTGGCGCGCACCCACTCAAGTTCGGCGGCGATGCTTTTGCGTCGCGCCGATGCGGTTTTCTCCTCTTGCTCAAGACGCTTGTCTTTTTGATCCAGCCACGAGGAGTAGTTGCCCTCCCAGGGGATGCCGTGGCCGCGGTCGAGTTCCAGAATCCAGCCGGCTGCGTTATCGAGAAAGTATCGATCGTGCGTCACGGCAATAACGGTGCCGGGATACTGCTCCAAATAGCGTTCCAGCCAGGCCACGGATTCGGCGTCCAGATTGGTTGGTCGGCTCATCCAACAGCAACATCTCGGGCTCGGAGAGCAGCAGTCGGCAGAGCGCCACGCGCCGGCGTTCACCGCCGGATAAATGCTCGATTTTTGCCTCCCAGGGCGGCAGGCGCAGCGCATCGGCGGCAATATCCAGTTTGCGCTCGACTTCCCAGGCCCCGATCGCATCAATTTTGGTCTGCAGCTCGCCTTGCTCTTCAATGAGCGCGGTCATTTCGTCGTCCGTCAGCTCCTCACCAAAGCGCGCGCTGACCCGCTCAAACTCATCGAGCAGCGCTTTAGCTTCGCCGAGACCCTGCTCGACGATCGAGCGCACGTCGGTGGTGTTATCAAGCTCGGGTTCCTGCGGCAGGTAACCGATTTTGAGATTCTTCTGCGGTACGGCCTCGCCTTCGATTTCGGTATCGATGCCGGCCATGATCCGCAGCAGCGTGGACTTACCGGAGCCGTTAAGGCCGAGCACGCCGATCTTTGCGCCGGGGAAAAAAGACAGGTAGATGTCTTTAAGAATGTGCTTCTTGGGGGGCACCACTTTGCCCACACCCATCATGGAATAAACGTATTGCGCCATTAACTTACGAAACTGCTTTAACTTTAAAAAAGAGCGGCCGATTCTACACGGCCGCCTTTTGAACCCCAACCCACAAAAACACTATAAATACAGCATTTTTATGTTTACAATCTCACCACGTTCTCTGAGAAAACCCACTCAGGGTAAATGAACACCGGCCGTCAGGCTTAATTACCAACCCATAAATCTGGAAGAGAGAAAACTTATGGCTAAATACTCATCGCCCCTTTCTAAAACCGAGCTGCTGAACACCGTGGCAGAGCAATCCGGCTGCGATCGCAAGCAAGTGCGCGCCGTTCTCGACAGCCTCTCTGACGTGATTGCCGGTCACGTGGCGCCTGGCGCCGCTGGCGTGTTCAAAATGCCCGGTCTTTTCAAGATCAGTGTGGTCGATAAGCCGGCTCAGCCTGCTCGTCACGGGGTTCCTAATCCTTTCAGACCTGGCGAGACCATGGACGTGGCCGCCAAGCCGGCGAGCCGCCGCGTGAAGGTGCTGGCGCTTAAGAACCTGAAGGATATGGCTTCTTAATCAAGCCGAAAAAGCAATAAAAGCCCCGCCCGGCCTGGCCGCGCGGGGCTTTTTTGTGTCTTGTGTGAATCGCTACTTAACGCTTTTGCGGCATCGGCGAGCCGCTTCGGATTTCTTCGGCGGCGAGATCCCAGGCCGCAACGCGCTCGGGTCCTGCCGGATGCGTATCGAGCACAGTGGATGTCGTGCCGCCGCTGATGCGCCCGAGCTTCACCAGAATGCCTCGACCGTCTTCTAAATCAAAACCTGATTTCGAAATGATATAGGCCGCAATGTAATCGGCTTCCATTTCCTGTTTGCGGCTGTAGGTTAAAACGCCGGCCATTGCGCCGACCATGACGCCCACCTGTACGCCATCGGGATAGTACGTATCGGTGGCGCCCAACAGAATCGCCATCGCCAGACCGCCGATCAACGCGCCGGCCGCCTGACTGTTCTGGCTTTCGCGAATGTGATTGGCAATGTGATGACTCATCTCGTGCGCAATCACCATGGCAATCTCGGCATCGTTGCGTGCGTACTGCACGATGCCTTTATAGATGACGATCGTTGAGGAGTCGCTGGCGTAGGCGTTGATCTCTTCTTCAGGCGAGTAGGTGAGTTCCCAGTTGCAGTCGTCTTCGCCGATGTGCCGACACACATCGAGCGCGGCAGGCTTGAGCTGGTTATAGATTGCCGTGATGCGCGCGACGGCTTCTTCGTCTGAGACCTCTCGCGCAGAGGGCTCGGGTGAGGCATTGATCTCCGCCGCGGCGGCATACACGCGGGCATCCGGCGCGGTGGGTCCGGCATGCTTGGGTGCAGCGCACCCTGTTAGGACCATAGCCGATAGCAGCGCTGCGATAAGGCCACCCCGATAAATAGGCGTTCTGAACATGAATGGGTTCATCCGATAATTAGACCGGTTAATCTGTAATTCTAGGCGCAAAAGCGTGTTTTTCCCCTCGAGATCAGGCCGCCAACGCCTCGAGGGCGCGCTGGATCTCAACCATCGCAAGCGTATCCTGCTCACAGTAATCCAGAAGCTGCTGGCGGTAGTCATCGGCCTCTCGCCCCTCGTAAACACCGTGCGCCAGTGCGGCGAGTACGCGGGAGGCTTCACCACCCTCGGCCACGCCTTCAAGGCTGGCATAACTCATAGAGGGCACCAGCGCCGGCAGGACATTTTTAATCGAATACGTCCCCGCGTTCAGTGACCGTTTGGTAATGAAGCCCGGATGGCAGACGTGATCGCGCACCAGCGGCAGTAAATCCACCACGTTTTTCATGAGGGTGCCGATCTCTTCGGCGAGATCAGGAAACATCTGCCGAAGCGCATCGAGCACGCCGAGCTCAAAGCCCTGGTTGTAAACCACCACGGGAATATCGGTGCGGTCCATGGCGCGGCGTGCGAAAGCACACCGTCTTCATCAAGATAGTGAACTGAAAACTGACAGGGCACCGTTTCATAAGGTCGCGTGCCGGGATAGGCCGGTATGCCCGGCGCCATGGTTTCAAAGTCCATGTAGTACGCCGGCGGCCCAAATGCCTTGAGCGCCTGTTTTAAATTATCCGACACCCAGATCTCGCCTGAGGCGAGGCAGTCAAGGGCAATGGCCTGTTTGTCAGGCAGCTCAAAATCCGCAGGGATATCCAGAATCGATTCGATTCCCTGCGCCCGAAGTGCCGCCAGGCGGTTGGGATGAATCTTGTACAAGAGCCCGACCCAGTCATCGGGCTTGGCTGCCATGCAGTGATCAAAGTAATCGCATCGCCAGGGCTTTGAGCAGAGCGCCTTGGTGGCGTAGACCTCGGGCGCATCCGATCGATCCAGGATCGCAAACATTTCATCAACCCGGCCGCT
>RGTL01000196.1 GCA_010025385.1 Gammaproteobacteria bacterium
ATCGCCGAAGTTCCTCGATCACGATCCTGACGTAATCGCGGGCGGCGGGAGGAGACTACTGGGGGCCCTGGATGGGTGATCTGTCTGCCGATGCGGTCAGCGAAGCCAAAATGGCCGGGCTTGGGGTACATCCCTGGACTTTGAATTCGATCGCCGATCTGCAATCGGCGATCCGTTGGGGGGTCACCGGACTGACGACTGACTACCCTGACAGAGCACGCGCACTATTCATCGAAAATCATATGGAAATTCCGCCGCCTTGTATCTCATGACGCTTTAATGGTTAAGTCAGCCTCATGAGCGACCCTATCCTGTCTGTCCGCAATCTGAAGATCGCCTTCCGCATGGCCACCGGCGAGGTCGAGGCGCTAAAGGGGGTAAATTTTGATGTCCATGAAGGCCAGGCGGTTGCCCTAGTCGGCGAATCCGGCTCTGGAAAATCAGTGACCGCGCAAGCCATTTTGGGAATCTTGCCGAGCAATGCGGTGATCACCGACGGTCAAATCCTCTTTCGTGACCCAAGAGGATCCGAACCCATCGATATTGCCACGCTCCATCAAGACAGTCCCCGCTTTCAGTCTATCCGGGGCGGTCGAATTTCCATCATTTTCCAGGAACCCATGGTTTCGCTCTCGCCACTGCATACCATCGGTGATCAAATCAGCGAAGCGCTCTTTTTGCACCATCCCGTCAGTCGCGCCGAAGGTTTGGCTCAAACCGAGGCCATGCTGGATATGGTCGGCTTCCCTGATCCGGCACGTGCGCTTCGCACCTACCCTTTTGAACTCTCTGGCGGGCTTCGCCAGCGGGCCATGATTGCCATGGCTCTGGTGTGCCGGCCGGCCATGCTTATTGCCGACGAGCCGACGACTGCTCTCGACGTAACCGTTCAAGCCCAGATACTGCGTTTGATCCGAGATCTGCAGAGCGAACTCAAGATGGCCCTGCTACTGATCACGCACGACCTTGGCGTGGTGGCCAACATGGCGAAAGACCTGGTGGTGATGTATCACGGCAAAATTGTCGAGCGAGGGCCAGCCGACGATTTGTTTACCAAGCCCCAGCATCCTTATCTGTCTGCACTTTTTAAGGCGGTGCCGCGTTTCGGCATGAAGCCTGAAGAACGACTGGTTCCGGTACGTCCCATCCAGCATGAATTGACAGACCATTTTCGCGCTGCCCCGGGCGGCGGCGCGGCGGCGGGCGATCTTCTGGAGGTTAGCGGCCTCTCTAAGCGATTCACCATTCGTTCTGATGGATTCTTTAATAAGACCTCCTCAGAGATTCTGGCAGTGGACGACGTGAACTTCTCGATTCGGCGCGGCGAATGCCTCGGCCTCGTTGGCGAAAGTGGGTGCGGCAAGACAACGCTCAGCAAAATGCTTATGCGGGCGCTTCGACCGGACACGGGTGAAATTCGATACCATTCGAGGGAAGGTGTCATCGACGTGCTGGGACTCGAGGGCGAAGCGCTTTTAGCCTTTCGTCGAAGAATGCAACTCGTCTTCCAGGACCCTTTCAGCTCCTTGAGCCCCCGCATGACGGTCTTCGATATTGTTCGGGAACCGTTGGTAATCCACCAGCGCGGTGATCGGGAGTCTCAGAGAGAGTTGGTACAGGAGCTCATGCGTCTGGTCGGCCTGGATCCGCGCTTCCTGAGCCGTTATCCACACAGCTTTTCGGGCGGTCAGCGACAGCGCATCAGCATTGCCCGCGCGTTGGCTTTGCAGCCAGAGCTTTTGATTTGCGATGAACCGGTCTCTGCGCTTGACGTCTCCATACAAGCACAGGTCCTCAACCTGCTCAAAGACCTGAAATCCGAATTAGGACTGACGTACCTGTTTATCTCCCACAATCTAGCAGTGATCGACTACATCGCCGACCGGATCGCTGTGATGCATCAGGGACGAATCGTCGAATTAGCATCCCGAGAGGCTTTATTCTCGAAACCTACTCATCCTTATACACAGTCGCTGCTTCGGGCCGTGCCCCACCCTGATATCAACCGTCCGCTGGATTTTGACGCGCTCGCTCAGTCGGGTGGCAACGATCCAGAGCGCTGGCCAGCGGCGTTTCAGTTAGCAACGGACGATGCTGACCATTGGCTGGATCTTGGAGACGGACATCATGTGAGAGCCAACCGTGAACTTCTGACCGGAGAAAGAATCTGATGCGTTCATCCCGATTCAAGTGGATACCCTTGCTTGGGTTTTTGATCACTGCCGCTGTCCAAGCGGAAGCGCCACTCCTTCAAGAGCGGGTTCAAAGCGGCGCGTTGGCCGCCGAGGCTCAAAGACTGCCGAGTAACCCAATGGTCACTGACATGGAGGCGACGGGTCGATCCACGGGCGCACAAGGCGGTGATATCGAGATACTCATGGCGAGCAGCAAAGATACGCGCATGATGACGGTGTACGGATACGCTCGTTTGGTTGGCTTTACTCCAGAGCTTGAGCTTCAACCCGATCTTGTTGAGCGGGTCGATGTCGAAGACGATCGCCGCTTTACTTTTCACCTCCGCGAAAACCATCGGTGGTCGGACGGTCAACCCTTTACCAGCGAAGACTTTCGATACTATTGGGAAGACATCGCCAATAACGAGGATCTCTCGCCTTTTGGCCTATCCGAAGCGCTGCTGGTTAACGGACAGCCGCCCCGTTTTGAGGTGATCGATCGGCATACCGTCCGATATGAATGGACGTCGCCCAATCCCTTGTTCTTGCCCGCCATTGCCGGGGCACGGCCGCTGTATATCTATGCGCCTGGACACTACTTAAAGCAGTTCCATGCGAAATATGTCGATCCAGAAAAGCTCGAAGCCATGGTTGATGATGCCGGCGTTCGCAATTGGGCCGGCCTGCACACCCGGTTTGGTCACCAGTACAAATTTGACAACCCAGATTTACCGACGCTGCAGCCGTGGGTCTGTGTCACTCCGGCGCCGTCAGAGCGTTTTATTTTCGAGCGAAATCCGTATTTCCATCGAGTGGATTCGCGCGGACAGCAATTGCCTTATCTGGATCGAGTCATCATGAATATCGCGAGCTCCGGCCTCATTCCAGCAAAAGCGGGCGCTGGCGAATCCGGTCTTCAGGCGCGGTATCTCCGTCTGGATAACTATCCTTTTTTGATGGAGGGAGGCGAAAGGAACGGCTTCATGGTTCGACTCTGGGAGATGGGAATCGGCTCGCAGATGGCAATTTACCCGAACTTGAACGCGACCGATGACACCTGGCGCACCATCATGCAGGACGTGCGATTTCGCCGAGCGCTATCGCTCGCAATTGATCGCGACGAGATCAATCAGGTGATTTACTTCGGTTTGGTCAGCCCCAGCGCGAACACTGTCCTGCGCCAAAGTCCTCTTTACCGAGAGGAGTATGCGCAGGCTTGGACGGCATTCGACTTAGATCAGGCCAACGCGCTTCTGGATCAGCTTGGACTTATCGAGCGCAATAAAGAAAATCTCCGATTGCTGCCAGACGGACGACCTATGGAGATCGTTATTCACTCGGCCGGAGAGAGCACTGAACAGACCGATCTGATGGAGCTTATTCACGACACATGGCTCAAGATCGGGATTAAGATCTTCACTAAGCCGTCTCAACGGGAGATATTTCGGGAGCGGCTTTATTCCGGGGAAGCGCTCATGTCCATCTGGACCGGGCTGGACAACGGCTTGCCCACTGCGGAC
>RGTL01000197.1 GCA_010025385.1 Gammaproteobacteria bacterium
GCTGTTAAGAACGGCGCTTCCGATATCCACATCAGTTCGGGGTTGCCTCCGCTTATCCGTATCGACGGCGATATTCGGCGCATCAAGGTGGACGCGCTCTCGTCCAATCAGGTGCATGACATGATCTATGACATCATGCTCGATAATCAGCGCAAAGAGTTTGAGGAGCGTTGGGAGTCTGATTTCGCGTTCGAGCTCCCCAATATCGCCCGATTTCGGGTTAACGCGTTCAACCAGTCGCGTGGGCCGTCGGCGGCATTCAGAACCATCCCCACTGAGGTGCTGTCGCTCGAAACGATCAACGCGCCCGCGATATTCAGAGCGCTTTCAGAAAAGCATCGTGGCCTGGTGCTGGTCACCGGGCCCACCGGTTCGGGAAAGTCCACGACTCTGGCGGCGATGATCGACTATGTTAATCACACAAAAAAAGGGCATATCCTGACGATCGAGGACCCGATTGAGTTTGTGCATCAGAGTCACAGCTGCCTAATCAACCAGCGCGAGGTGGGGCGCGACACGCGATCGTTTAACGACGCCTTGCGCTCTGCGTTACGGGAGGATCCGGATGTGGTGCTGGTGGGTGAGATGCGTGATGTTGAGACCATCAGTCTGGCGCTCACAGCGGCGGAGACGGGTCACCTGGTGTTTGGGACGTTGCACACGTCATCGGCCGCCAAGACTATCGACCGTATCATCGACGTATTTCCGGCCGGCGAAAAAGAAATGGTTCGAGCCATGCTTTCGGAATCGCTTCAGGGTGTGATTGCCCAGCGGCTGCTTAAAAAGCCCGGCGGCGGTCGAGTCGCCGCTTACGAAATTATGATCGGCACACCGGCCATCCGAAATCTCATTCGCGAGGCCAAAATTCCTCAGATATACGGAATGATTCAGACCGGCAAGGAGGCGGGAATGACTACGATGGATCAGTCGCTTGAGGACTTGGTCAATCGTGGCGTGGTGGAGCGCTCGGTCGCCCGCTCCCTGGCGGTAGATCAATCCAAATTCAGTTAAGCCACTATGGAGACGCTCGACCTTCTTCGCCTGATGGCAAACAAAGGGGCCTCCGATCTTTTTGTGACGGTTGGCGCGCCCCCCAGTCTTAAAGTGGACGGCCAGGTGCTGCCCATCAAGACGGACGCACTTAATTCGGACGGCGCGAAGCAGCTCTGCTATTCCCTGATGGACGAGCATCAGCGAGCGCGCTTTGAAAGCGACAAGGACGCCAACTTCGCAGTCAACCCTGACGGCCTGGGGCGCTTTCGGGTGAATGTCTTTCAGCAGCAGGGTGAGGTCGGGATGGTGATTCGCCGCATCAGTTCACATATTCCGACGTTTAAAGAACTGAACCTACCCGCGCCGATTTTTGAAAAGATAGCGATGATGCGTCGTGGACTGATTTTTTTTGTCGGCGGCACCGGTACTGGAAAAAGCTCAACGCAGGCAGCGGTTCTGGGATATCGAAACCGCCATACCCGAGGGCATATCGTCACGGTCGAAGATCCCATTGAGTTCGTGCATCAGCACGATCGCTGCATCGTTACCCAACGCGAAGTCGGCGTAGACACGTCTTCCTATCGATCGGCTTTGGAGAACGCGATGCGTCAGGCGCCCGATGTGATCCAGATTGGTGAGGTACGGACGCCAGAAACGATGAAGAGTGCGCTCGTTTTTGCCGAAACCGGTCATTTATGTCTGGCAACACTGCATGCCAACAACACGTATCAGGCCCTTGAGCGCGTGATCAATTTGTATCCGGATGACTCGCGCGATCACCTGTATATGGATCTGTCGATGAATCTAAGGGCAATTATTTCGCAGCGACTGATTCCCAACATCAAGGACGGCGGTTCCGTACCGGCGGTTGAAGTCATGCTGAATTCTCCGTTGATCAGTGACTTGATCATGAAGGGGGAGGTGAATGAGATTCGCGAGGCTATGGAGAAATCGACCGATGAAGGCATGATGACTTTCGATCAATCACTCTTCGTCCTCTATGAGAAAGGATTGATCAGTTACGAAGACGCGCTACGAAGCGCCGATTCGGTCAATAACCTGAGACTTCGGATCAAACTTGAGGGAGAGGACGCAAAGTCCAAGAAAGAATTAGGCTCGACGTTTGATCAGGTCGAGTTTTAAACGCCCAGGGCGCTTTTGCTACAGACGTCGATCATTTAATTCACCACCTCAATTCCGGCAACGAACGTATGGGCGATGACGCCGGGCAGGGTTTTCCCATCAAAAGGATGATTCTTGCCTTGACTGACGAATTGACTGACATCGATTAACCTTTCGGCCGTCGGATCAAAGACGCAGACATCGGCCGGTGCCCCTGGCGTCAGGGTTCCCACGTCAATGCCCAGGATGCGGGCGGGATGAGTAGTCACTCGGGCTATTGCGTCAGTCAGTGATATCGCGCCCTCGTGCGCAAGTTTCACGGTCAGGGGCAGGAGCGTTTCTATCCCCGCGATACCCGACGCGGACTCGCTAAACGGCGCAAGCTTGGCATCCAGGCCATGAGGCTGATGGTCAGAGCAGATGGCGTCGATAACGCCGCTGGCCACGCCGTCTCGGAGGGCGTCTCGGTCAGCGAGACTCCGCAAAGGCGGCATGACATGGTAGCGGGTATCGAAATCACCGATATCCTGTTCGCTTAGGTGCAGGTGGTGCGCAGAGACCGCTGCGGTGACGTTAAGACCGCGCTGCTTGGCTTCTCTTATTTTCTCGACCGATCGGGCACATGAGATTTGAGTAATGTGGGCTCGCACGCCGGTGGTTTCGATAAGCGCCAGATCACGGGCGAGGGCAACAACCTCTGCCGCTTCGGGTACAGCAGGAAGACCGAGGCGGGTGCTTACCTCTCCCTCATGCACACAGCCATTGCCTTTCAACCAGTGATCCAAAGGCGTAAGAAACACCGTCAGATTGAACGTGCTGGCGTATTGCATGGCGCGCCGAATAACCAGCGTATTGTCGATGATGCGATCTCCGTTACTGACGGCAGTGCATCCAGCTTCTTTGAGCGCCGCCATATCGGTCAATCGCTCGCCATTTAGGCCTACCGTCAACGCCCCAAGGGGATACACCCGGGCTTTTTGAATCCGCCGTCCCCGCTGGCGAACCATATGCACCATCGCTGGCGTATCAATGGTGGGGTTGGTATCGGGTGGGACGCAGACGCTGGTCACGCCCGCCGAAATGGCGGCCGCTAGTTCGCTCTGCAGGGTTGCCTTGTGTTCTTCGCCAGGCTCACGCAGCCGGGCCTGTAGGTCAATGAGCCCCGGGCAGACGACCTGGCCAGTAGCGTCGATTTCTCTGTCCTCGGAGAACGCCTGTTGCGCTTTTTGAGGGTCAGCGATCACACCGTCCGCTATGTAAATGTCCCGGATCTGATCTTCGCCGCTGGTAGGGTCGATCACGCGACCGTTACAGATCTTTATTTTCATGACGAGCCCTTGGGACGCATGCCCACGAGTTCCGCCATGATGGCCATCCGCACCGCGATACCGTTTTTAACCTGCGACAGGATCAATGATCGCTCACTGTCCGCCACATCGGATGCAATTTCAAGGCCACGATTCATCGGTCCCGGATGCATCACCACGGCGTCGGGCGCGGCCCGATTCAGACGATCCTGATTCAGGCCATAGCAGCGGAAATACTCCTGACTGCTCGGAATCAGCTGACCCTCCAT
>RGTL01000198.1 GCA_010025385.1 Gammaproteobacteria bacterium
TGAGGGTCGGCGTTGGCCCGTCGAAGCGCGCTGACAAACTCATCGAGCAGTTGTGGGTTGATCGCGTTCAGCCGCTCCGGCCGATTCAGCGTGATGGTGGCGACGGCGTCGTGGATGTCATAAAGGACCGTAGTCATTGCTCATAATCCCGGATTAAGCGGCGGGTCTTGCCTTCTGTGCGACCCAGCGCGCCGTGTGGCAGAAGCGATAGGTCAATGGTCAGTCGAAGCGTAGCACCGAGGCGATTGGCGATGGCGCGCGTAAGCTCGGTGCTGGCCTGCTCGCCGTTCGCCAGCTCCACCTCGAGGGGCAGGCGATCGTAAGGAGGCCTATGGGTCAGTCTAATTCGGTATTCGCCATTCAGCGCGGGCTCGGCATTGACCGCGGCGGCCACGGCCGAGGGAAATGCATTAACCCCGCGGATCACCACCATCTCGTCCGTGCGGCCAATCACCTGAAATCGCGGAGCGCCACGGCCACAAACACAACGCTCGGTGGCCGTCAGGCGGATCAAATCGCCCGTGCGAAACCGGATCAGCGGCTGACACTCCCGATCCAAATGCGTGAGGACCAATTCGCCTTCGGTGCCGGCTTCCCAGGGCAAAACCGTATCGGTGTCAGGGGCAATCAGCTCAGCGTGGGCCACATCCATGGCCATGAAGTGAAGATCATTCTGCTCGGTGCACTGCCCGGCGAAGTTACACAGGAAATCACTGACGCCGTAGTTGGAGTTCATCGCCTGCATGCCCCACGTCTCAAAAAGGCGTGAGCGAAACTCCGGATCATCAAGCCCGGGCTCACCGCCCATGAACGCTTTTTTCAGGCCCAGATCACGAGGGGCGATATGGGGAAAGTGCTCGCGCAGTACCTCGGCCAGTCGGGCAGGGTATGACGGGGTACACGAGATGGCGTTAATGCCAACCTCCTGAATCGTACGAATCAACAGCTCCGTGCCGCCCGCCCCAAAGGGAACCACCAGGGCGCCAGTGGCTTCAAGGCCCAGGTGATCCGTAAGCCCTCCCATCCAAAGCTGGTAGTTGAGACAGTGCACCACAATATCGTCCGGCCCTAATCCGGCCGCGGATTGCGCTCGACCCGCCACTTCTGCCTGGAGCCGCGCGTCGTGGGCAGACAAGGCCAGATTCATCGCCTGGCCGGTGGTGCCGGAGGTGCGATGAAGTCGAGTGACCTGTCTTTTATCCATCGCGAGGTAGCTCCCAAAGGGAGGATACGCCGCCTGGTTCTGACGAAGATCGGCTTTGTCCGTAAACGGCAATTCGCACAGCCCGGCGATCGTCTCAGGTATGGTGATGGGCGCGCTCGGATGATGGGCCTGGTAAAAACGCGAGTGAGCGAGCCGCTCTCTTTGCAGGCGCCAACGCTCATTGCGCACTGCCTCAAGTTCTGAGGGAAGAGCGAATTCAGCCTTAGGCAGATCCGGCATTTAACTAGTGCTTGTTCAGCCAGAAACCGTCGGGATCCTCAGCAAATCGCCCGAGGTATCGGCCATGGCCGCGGTAGCCCAGCAGGTTTTGAACGGTGCGCGAGAACTGCGCCGCGCGCTCGCGGGGCACAGTCAGATATTGATTGACCTCCTGGCGTAACCAGCCGAGCGAGTACGTCGTGATGACGCCGGTGCGTGAGGCATCTGATCGATTGGCGCCCCCGCCATGCCACGCCGCGCCAAGATAAAAAAGCGCGCTGCCGCGGGACATAACCGCCTGCAGTGTCTCGCCGTCGCAGCCCTTCGTGTAGCCGCTGTCGTGGCTGCCGAGAGCAACGCGCGTGGCGCCGTTTTCCACAGTGAAGTCATTGAGCGCGAACATGACGCTCACCTGCCAGTCGATGCCGGGTATACGTACAGGATAGATGTCATCATCCTGATGGAGCACCTGCGCTTTTTCGCCGGGCAGGATCTGAATACCTGTGCTGCTGCCGATCCGGTAGTTGATGCAGTGGGGCAAAAGCAAGGCATCCATTATTTTTAGGACCAGCGGCTGTTCTATAAGTGCCGCGGCATGCATCGAGTAGGCCAGTACGCTGGCCAATCGCCGCGTGGCATAGCCATTAAAGTCATCCTCAAACTGCCGGCCAATCGCATCAAAATGCGGTTGCAGCTCTTGCAGAACACGATCCACGGTGCGCGCGTCGATCAGATCGTTGACCACCATCGCGCCATCACGCTTGAGGGCCTGTACCTGATCATCAAAAGCATCGGATGCGTTGAAATAGCGAAGTGTCGCTGATTCAGTCGTGGCGGCATCGGCCACAGCGGGCTCTTGGTTCATGTAGAAAGGACCGTCGGGTTAAGATGCTCGACCGCGTCGAGATACGAACGAACGTGACGATAACTTTACTCTTGCTATGTCTCTGATGGCCACCGTGGTGCATATGGCGGCGCATTTTCTGCTGCCCGGCGCGCTTGCTCGCGTATTTTTTGCAAACCGCTGGCGGGTGGCCTGGTTGATCATGGTCGCGACCATGGCGGTGGATCTTGATCATCTCTTAGCCAATCCGATTTTTGATCCGAATCGTTGCAGCATCGGTTTTCATCCGCTGCACAGTTATCCGGCCATCGCCCTTTACGTGGGGGCGTTATGGTTTCGGCCGTTTCGCGTGGTGGCGGCAGGCCTGCTGATCCATATGCTCATTGATGGCGCTGATTGTCTTCGCATGATGAGTTGAAGATATCGCTCAAGATATCGCTCAAGACAAAGTGGTGAGGTTCCGCGCGGTGAGCGCTCCTAGTACTTACCCTTAGAAGCAAAAGATAGCCAACCGGATAAGCAGAAAATTATTCCTATCAAAAGAAAATTAAATATTTACTGTGCGCCGGAAGTGTTATCGTGAGTGCTCCTGGATAACTTTTCTCCTTTGGTATCCAGTCTCGGCCTCGCTCTGGGCTCCTCCCCCAAAATCCCAGAGCGGGGCTTTTTTTCGCCCGCACTCTTTGTGTCTCTCAACGGCTTTTGTTGGTATGCCGAATGTTGGTATGCCGAATGTTGGCATGCCGGATGAATGGCTAAAGCCCGCGCGCCATGGGTGAGCGCCAACCGCGACCGCGGCGGCGTCTTGGACCGTGGACGGACTCGAGCGGTTTGGTCAGGCGCCAGCGCAACTGGCTTTCCCTCTCCCAGATACGGCGCTCATCTGCAGTGAGATCAACATCTGGATGATCCGGAGCGATGCCGCGGGCGATGGCTTTCTCCGCGATGAGCATGATGTCTTCAAGCGACTTTGCTTTCATGGGGCTGCAGTCTAATAAAGTGAGGATTAAGAAAAAGTTTGCTTCAAGCAGGGGCTCACTGGATGAACCTGCGGACCGCGATGATCCTTCACACCGGCACGATGGCCGTGAAAAGCCCGGGCGTGGATAATGAAGGGGTAGAAAAACGAAGGACATTCTCATGACGAACAATCTGCTGCTTGTGCTGGTGGTCGTGCTCGCGATCATCAATGTCGTGATCCTCGTGCGGGTGTTTTCGGGTAAATCATCCGGCCATGCCGAACAGGCGGTACGTTCGGAGCTTCGGGAAGGTCGCGACGAGGCCGCCAAGCGAAGCCATGAGCTGCGCGAAGAAGTCTCCGGCAGTCTCGATAAAACGGCTCAGACGCTGGCCTCCACGATGAGTCAATTGGGGAATGTCCAAAAACAGCAGCTGGAAGGTGTGACCACCCAGGTCCAGGCGC
>RGTL01000199.1 GCA_010025385.1 Gammaproteobacteria bacterium
GACAGCCGAAAACGAGACAACGGGTAGGTCGACCCCGACCAGCAACACACTGGCTAGCCCGACGCTGGCGAGCAACGCCAGCGCCGATCCAAGCGCCAGAAAACTGATGCAAAAAAATCTCAGCACGAGACCAATAAGCTGCGACAGCCTAAGGGCGCTAGATGAAGTCGCGTGGTGCGAGCCGAGGCTCGCCTACGCCAGATCAATCAATGGTTGAAACGTCTTCCGCGGCGGGACCCTTATCACGGGTCGTGAGCGTGAATTCAACGCGCTGTCCTTCGTTCAGCGTTTTGAATCCGTCGCCTCTGATTTCTCGGTAGTGCACAAATACATCGTCTCCACCTTCCTGCTCAATAAAGCCGAAGCCTTTTCTCTCGTTGAACCACTTCACGGTTCCGGTATGTCTTTCCGACATGAACTCCTCCACTAGGGTGACTGCAAACAAATTGGGGGGCAGACAACGAAGCAGTTATCCGCCCCCCATGACTGAATTGTATCCGCAAGCGGCGTTGGTGCAATACCCTTAAAAACTATCGGCGTCTGATTTTTCGAGCACCGTTTTGAAGGGGATGTTTGAGTTCCGGTCGAACCAATCCTCAATCAGTCTGAAAGAGATGGAAATGGATGGTGGCGGAATGAAAATACCCTGCCCCAATCGGGAAATAATCTCTTCACGAGTCAGCCAGCAAGCCTCTTCAAGTTCCTGATCATTCAGAGAAATCAATTCAGCACCCGCTTGCGCGTGATACCCCAGCATGAGTGATCCGGGAAATGGCCACGGCTGCGATGAATGATATCGAGCACCCACCACTTCGACCCCGGTTTCCTCAGCCACCTCCCGCACGACCGCCTGCTCGGCACTTTCGCCGGGTTCCACGAAGCCCGCGATGGTTGAATACCGGTGTGAAGGCCATTCGGGCTTTCGGCCAAAAAGCGCTTTATCGCCCTTTTCGACGAGAACAATAATCGCCGGGTCGGTTCGAGGGTAATGAAGGATCGCGCAGGACGGGTTGGCGCATTGCCGGACATGACCCCCCTGGCGGGACTCAGTGGACTCACCACACCGACCACAATAGCGATGCCGTTTATGCCATGCCACCATCGCCTGCGCGTAGGCGAGTACCGTCGAGTCCGCTGGGTCAAGATGAAAAGCCAGCGCCCGAAGGCCGACAAAATCATCAAGCGGCTCTCGGCCATGCTCATCGAGGTTCAGCGCGAAATAAACAGCATCATTTTGCTCGCCGAGGTAAATCCAAGGATCCACATGACCAAAGCGCTCGAGCGCCTCATCTCGCGTAAGCCAGGCGGGCAGGGTATCGTCCCCGGGGTCGATCGCTATCTGCATCTTATGGATACCAATGAACCGCGCCCGGCGGTCTTGTATCCGCAACGCCAGCGTCTCGGTATCCAGTCGTACCAGTGATCCGCGATCCAGCATATGGCTGGTCAACAGATTCAACCGACTTTGTTGCAGATGATCCATGGAATAGGCGATCGATGATCGTAAGAAGCGAAGACTACCGCATATCGCTTTAGCGGTGCTTGGGCTTTGGTTAAAATCCCGACCTGACTCATCCTCCGCCCGCGCCGAGTGTGGCAGGGCGCTTGACCGTTCACTCACCCGGAATATTGCTCATGCGCGACGAGGTTTGCCGACTGCTTAACGAGGCGCTTGCGTCTCTGGCCAGCGACGGCGTGCTGAGCACCGATAGCGCCCCCGTCGTTCAGGTGGAGCGATCCAAAAGCGCGGAACACGGTGATTTTGCGAGCAACCTCGCCATGGTTTTGGCCAAGTCAGCGGGAATGAAGCCGCGCGACCTGGCGGAGAAAATCTGTGCGGCGCTGCCCGCTTCGGCCGTCGTCGCGCGCACTGAAATTGCCGGGCCGGGGTTCATCAATATCTTCCTGGCGACCGACGCGTATCACGAGCTGCCTGACCGTATCCGCGAACAGGGCGCGGCGTACGGTACGAGCACTATCGGCCAGGGCCGACGGGTGATGGTCGAGTTTGTCTCTGCAAATCCGACGGGGCCGCTACACGTCGGACACGGCCGCGGCGCCGCTTATGGGGATGCGCTCGCGCGGGTTTTACGGGCGGCCGGGTTTGATGCCATCAGCGAGTACTACATTAATGACGCGGGGCGACAAATGGATATCCTCGCGGTGAGCGTATGGTTGCGCTACCTCGAATTATGCGGCGAGACGGTTGCCTTCCCGTCGGCGGCGTATCAGGGTGATTATATTTTTGATATCGCCGCCACCCTGCATCGTGAAGATCAGATCGCCTATCAAACCGCTGCGTCCACGCTTTTTGATGGACTGCCAAGCGAGGACGATGCGCTTTTGGATGAGTTGATCGCCCGGGCCAAGGACACTCTGGGCAAGGACGGGTTTCACCGGGTCCATGGTCTCGCCCGCGATACGCTGGTGGACGATATTCGCTCGGACCTTCAGCAGTTTGGGGTCGATTACCAGGCGTGGTTCTCGGAGCAAAGCCTGATAGATAGTGGGGCCGTTCAAGCGGCGGTTGACGCCCTGAAGAAAAACCAGTTCCTCTACGAAAAGGACGGCGCGTGGTGGTTTCGAACGACTGATTTTGGTGATGAGAAAGACCGTGTGGTGCTGCGCGCGAACGGGAACCATACCTACTTCGCTACGGATATTGCCTATCACCATAACAAGCTCGAACGTGGTTTTGAGCACGTAATCAACATCTGGGGTGCCGATCATCATGGGTACATCAAAAGGGTTAAAGCGTCGATGTCGGCTCTGGGCCTGGACGCCGATGCGCTGACCGTGCTGCTGGTGCAGTTTGCGGTGCTTTATCGAGGCGGCGCAAAGGTGTCCATGTCGACGCGCAGCGGAGAGTTCGTCACGTTGCGTGAACTGCGGGAAGAGGTGGGTCGGGATGCCGCCCGTTTTTTCTATGCGCTGCGTAAACCGGATCAGCACATGGACTTTGATCTGGATCTGGCCAAAACGCAGTCGAGCGATAACCCGGTGTACTACGTGCAATATGCCCACGCCCGGATTTGCAGCGTGTTTCGACAGCTGGCCGAGAAAGGGATCAATGTCGACCTTTCCCGTGCAGATCCCAAACAACTGGTGGAGGCTCGCGAGTCGGATCTTTTGCAGAAGCTTTCCCGATATCCTGAGGTGGTGGAATCGGCTGCCCGCAGCTACGAGCCGCATCAGGTCGCGTATTACCTGCGCGAACTCGCTAATGATTTTCATACCTACTACAACGCACACCCGTTTCTAGCGGCCGAAGAGGACATTCGCCTCGCGCGTTTGTCGCTAATCGACGCAACCCGTCAGGTGCTCGCCAATGCGCTCGGATTGTTGGGGGTCGGCGCTCCCGAGCGGATGTAGCGAGTGGGTCAAAACGTTCGAAAACAGCACGGATCCATTCGCTTCCGTTACGGGCATGACGTGCTGTTGCTGCTGGCAGGCATAGCGGCCGGCGGGGTAGGCGTCGTGTTGTATCAGGGGGCGACCAGTGGCGATCCGGACCGCGTCGGCGCCGGAATCAGCGAACTCATCGGGAACGCTCCACCGGGCGAACCGGCCGTGCCGACGGCCAGCGCCGGCGATGAGCGGCCGACGCGAACAAATTTCGATTTCTATACGGTGTTGCCCGAGATTGAAGTCGTGATTCCCGATCCCATGCCCGCCGTGGAAACCGTGAC
>RGTL01000200.1 GCA_010025385.1 Gammaproteobacteria bacterium
TTCCTGGCTTCAATCGCTCCAAGCAGTTGCTCACGAATGGATACGACGATCGCCTGTTCCGCGCTCGCCCGATCAGAAAAGCTTGCGTACGTAATAAGGGATGAGGTCACGATGAATTAAGTCTTCTTAAATCGTGATAGCGTGCCGGTGGCCACAAAAAGCACCGTCGCAATCACAATGATCGTAGGGCCCGCTGGAGAGTCCCAATCGAATGAGGCGGCTAGCCCTGCGCTGACCGAGATCATGCCCATGACAATAGCCATGGCAGCCATACCCTCAGGCGTCCTCGCCAAGGGTCGAGCAGCTGCGGCTGGAATAATCAGCATCGCGGTAATCAACAGAGCGCCAACGATCTTGATCGCGACCGCGACGAGCGTTGCAATGAGCAATACGAGCAGCAGCGCTTCTGTTCGCGCATTAAGTCCTTCAGACACGGCAAGGTCTTCATTGAGGGTCGCCAGGAGCAACCGTCTCCAGCGCCAGCCAAGGATGAGCAGAATGAATGTGGCCCCACTGGCGATCACCAGCAGATCCTTCTGACCTACCGCCAGAATATCCCCAAAAAGGTAGCTCGACAGGTCGACGCGCACGTCCGTCAGGAAGGACACGGAGACCAACCCGAGCGCGAGTGCGCCGTGAGCGGCCACTCCCAGCATCGTATCTGCGGTGTACAGACGACCTGAGAATAATGCCAAAAGGATCGCTACGCCGAGAGCGGCAAATAAAACACCAGCAAAAATCGAAATCGAAAACGCGAGCGAGAGCGTGACGCCGAAAATAGCCGCATGGGCAGTCGCATCTCCAAAATAGGCCATGCGCCGCCAGACCACAAAACAACCCAGGGGACCGGCCGCCACCGCCAGCAGCATGCCACCCAAAAACGCTCGAACGAGGAAGTCGTCAAGCATCATGTTGGCTCTCCAGGTGATCATGGCGGTGGTCGTGCTCATGTCGATAGAGCGCGAGCGCGCCCTCGGTTCCAAATCCAAAAAGCGCCTGATACTCCGGCGCCGCCGAAACCAGCGTGGGCGTCCCCTGGCAGCAGACGTGCCCATTAAGGCAAATGACATGATCAGAAGAGCGCATCACCACATGCAGATCGTGGCTGACCATGAGCACAGCACAACGTTGCTCGCGTCGAACCTCATCAATTAATCGGTAGAAAGCAGCCACAGCAGGCTGATCCAGACCTTGAGTCGGTTCATCAAGCACCAGAAGATCTGGCTGGATCAGTAACGCATGCGCCAGCAACGCCCTTTGAAATTCCCCGCCGGACAAATTCGCCATCTGCTGATCCAAAAGCGGAAAGATTCCCACCCGCTCCGCTATGCGTTTTCGCTCAGCGGTCGACGCGAACCCGGATAGCGCGAGCCAACGCGACACCGTCATCGGCATCGCCCTCTCAATGGCGAGTCGTTGAGGCACATATCCAATGCGAAGCCCCGCCTCCCGCATGACCGCGCCCCGGGTCGGTGTCTGCGCCCCAATCAAGACCTTAAGCAACGTGGTTTTTCCGGAGCCGTTTGGCCCCACCAAAGTCACAATTTCACCTCGACCAATCGACAAATCGACGTTAGTCAGGATTTGTTTTGCGCCGATCTGCACCGACACCCCTTGGGTAGCGATCAGCGTCATGCCTTGTCCTGCTGACATTCCGAACAAAGGCCCTCTAATTCGATGACGGTGTTACGAATATCGAAACCGATCTCCCGAGCGGTTTGATCAAAAACCGATCGCTTGGTCTGTGCCGTGGTCTCCGCAACGCGCTGACAATGCCCGCAGATCATGAATACCGGGGAGTGTCCAGAATCCGCGTGTGTACAGGCGACAAATGCGTTTAGTTTTTCGATTCGATGGGCTAGGCCATTGACGACGAGAAAGTCGAGCGCACGATAAGCCACGGGTGGCTGTGAACGAAACCCGGCCAAGGCCAACTGATCCAGCACATCGTAGGCGCCGAGCGGTACGTGGGATTGCGTGAGGAGCTCCAGGACTTTTGCACGTACCGGCGTGAGCCGTAAACCACGGCTTGAGCAAATATCGCGCGCGCTTTGAATCATCGTCTTCGCACAATCCGAATGATCGTGATCGGAGAAGGCCGGATTCGGATTAGTGCGTCTCATCTTGTGCTAAACACGCAAACTCAGGTCTTGGCGAGCAACCATCATAAAAATGATACCGTTAGATCATGGCCTTTGCAGGCATTCGCTGACTCGCTCGACGATATTCGAGAGCAGTTGTGGATAAAGACCAGGCCCTGGGATCAACCCGACGCCTTCCGGATCAATCATGCCTATCCGGATCGACTGTGATGCAAACACGCTGTCGATCAGACTTCGGTCAAATTGGGGTTCAGACAAAACACAGCTGACCTTTCCGGTTTCAACCAGTGTGCGCAGGGCCTTTAGACGTTTCGGACTAGGCGTGGACGCATCCGCCGGGAGCATTGCGCCTTGGGCAGAAAATCCGAATCGCCGTTCCCAATACTGATAGGCGTCATGGAACACAATGAATCCGTCTCTTTTTAGGTCAATGACCCGATGGGCCAGTTGATCCATCAGATCCGATATCTCGTCGGCGCCCTTTTTTGCATTTTCGCGATAACGCGTCGCGTTGGCAGGGTCCGCCCTAGCCAGCACCTCCCCAATCAAGATCAACCATTTACGAGCGTTGACGGGATCGAGCCACATATGGGGATCGACGGCATCGTCTGCGTCACCATGCGAGTGTCCATGACCGTTGCCATGCGAATGCTCGTGCCCGTCCTCAGATTCATCTTCGTGCGAGAGCGCTAGTGTTCGATAGGGCCAAATCACCACGCCCGGAGCGGATGAGAGGTTCACCTTATCCGCCCTCGGGGACAGAACCGGCAGGCGGCCTTCCAGCCACGGCGTCAGTCCAGCCCCCACAAAGAAAACAAGGTCCGCCTGCTGCAGGACCGACGCATCGGAAGGGCGTAACGCGTAGTGATGCGGCGACGTCCCGGGAGGAACGAGCACGGCTGGCTCACCAAGGCCATCCATCACGCGCCAGACGAGCGACTGAACAGGCGCAATATCCGTGACGACGCGTAGCCCGACCTCACCAAAAACGGGGCCGGGAACGAATATCAGCAGGGATCCATAAACGGTGGCCAAAACGCTAAGAGGCCGCTTGAGTCTCTTTAGACTCCAAGTATTCATGGCAACAGGGTCTCCCCTATTAGACGAAATAATATTATGTTATATCATAACATTTATAGAAGAATCGTCAACACTCCACAAAAAATGCATCCATGCATGTGAGAATGCGCGAAACCGTCAGAGTGCCGCTCGGGTGCTCTGATCTTCTCGACCGACACCACATCACACGGAGCGACCCCATGTCCCTTGAAGGAAAAAAAGCGCCGGCATTCACACTTACGGATCAAACCGGGAACAAGGTTCGCCTGGCTGAATTCACTGGTCAGTGGGTCGTGCTGTATTTTTATCCTAAGGATGACACCCCAGGCTGTACGATCGAAGCGCAGGATTTCACTAAGGATCTGAAGAAATTTGGAGCCTTAGGGGCTACGGTGTTTGGCTGCAGTCCAGATTCTGTCGAGTCCCATCAAAAATTCATCGCCAAGTACAAGCTGAAAGTGGGCCTTCTGTGCGACCCGGACCATAAGGTCATGAGCAA
>RGTL01000003.1 GCA_010025385.1 Gammaproteobacteria bacterium
TTTTCCATATACTTAGTGTAATCCGGTTTCAGTGGATCCTCTTCGCCCATGAGCATCGCTCTTTCGTGGATGAACTGGGACCTGAGCCGTTCGCAGCAGGACCTCCAGAGCACGTTCGCGTATTTGACTAAGACCCGCCAGGAAAACCCATCGCTGCGTCCAACCAATTTTGGTTCGTGGGAAAAGCTTGAAGCCGGAGTAGACCGGATCCGCTGGTACAACGCTCTTGGTCACATCATGACGAACGAGGACTGGAATAACCCAGAAACTCGCACCCTCCTCCGCCTCACGGGCGCCGACCGCCTCCGCTTCCTCAACGGCCAGGTCACCCAGGACCTGAAGAAACTCCAGACTGATCAAGCCCTTCGGGCTGCCGTCATCACCGCGCTGACCCCGCGGTGGGTTTGACTCGAGTGCGCCTCATAACCGGTAACGGTGGTCCGCAACCCGACGATGCCCTTGTGACCGGTGACGGCCTGCATGCGGGTGGGCTCACCCACGATCACCCCTCGGGTGGGAGGCAATTCCCGACGGATCACATCGATCATATCTGGAGCGCCCAGACAACCAACCTCTTCATCGTAGGACAGCGCGAAGTGAACCGGTCGACGCAGCTTAGTCATTTGTGGCACGAGGGCAAGCGCGACCGCTATGAAGCCTTTCATGTCGCAGGTCCCTCGACCGTAAAGTCTTCGGGCGTCCCGACGAATGACAAACGGATCCGACGACCAATCCTGACCGTCGATCGGCACGACATCAGTGTGTCCTGACAACACCACGCCGCCCTCCTCCTCGGGTCCTACGGTGGCAATCAGATTGGATTTGTGTCCGTCGTGGCTCGGTACCCGACGGGACGCCACCCCGTGGTCGTCGAGATAGCTTTCAACAAACTCAATGAGGGGTAGATTGCTGTCTCGGGAGACCGTTTCGAATCCGACGAGTCGTTCGATGAGGGCTATGCTTTCCATAGGTTTAAGAGTCAGTGTTTCGGGAAAAAATTGCGGCTTGATCTGTCGTTGTGTCTCGATTTCGGGTAGCCTTGCACGTTCTTGAATTCTATCAATGCTCGACAGGGGCGCGTTTTAATGACTTTAAAGACTATTGGTGTGATTGGGGCTGGCACGATGGGGAACGGCATCGCCCAAACATGTGCCGTCTGCGGATATGACGTGATCATGCAGGATGTATCGGACGCCGCTCTTCAAAGAGGTCTTAGCACCATTGAGAAAAGCCTCGGGCGACTGGTAAGCAAAGAAAAAATCAGTCAAGCCGAATGCGATGCGGCCATGGGTCGCATTCAAGTGACCAGCGACATCCACGCCATGGCCGATCGTGATCTGGTCATCGAAGCGGCCAGTGAAAACCTCGAGATCAAGCTCTCTGTGTTTACGCAGCTGAACGAAATCTGCGCGGATCGCACAATCCTGGCGACCAACACCTCGTCGCTGTCGTTAACGCGCATTGCGGCAGCCAGCGGTCGAGACGATCGGGTTATTGGCATGCACTTCTTCAATCCGGTACCGCTGATGGCGCTGGTCGAAGTGATCCGTGCGCTGCAAACCTCGGACCAAACTTATCAGGCGATAGAAGCCCTGGCGAAGGATCTGGGTAAAACCCCGGTTAGCGTCAAGGACAGCCCAGGGTTTGTCGTCAATCGCATGCTGGTGCCGATGATTAACGAGGCGGTATTCATCCTCTACGAGGGTCTTGCTCAGGCGGAAGATATTGATGCCGCCATGAAACTGGGTGCTGCCCATCCGATGGGACCTCTGGCGCTTGCCGACATGATCGGTCTTGACGTTTGCCTGTGGGTAATGGACGTGCTGCATCAGGAATTCGGTGACTCAAAATTCCGGCCTTGTCCCTTGCTGAAACAGATGGTGGATGCGGGCTATCTGGGTCGCAAAAGCGGTCGCGGCTTTTACACCTACGGCAAGTAACCCCTTCCCACACCTACGTGAGGCCCGTCGGGTATCCGCGGGAACATCAAGTCGTGAAGACCTCTTCTTTGCGTCTGGGCATCGACACCGGCGGCACCTACACCGATGCCGTGTTACTGGCGGACGACGGGAGCGTCATCTGCGCTGCCAAGTCTCTGACGACTCACCATGAACTGAGTCACGGCATCCGCGCGGTCATGGATCAACTTCCAGGGGATCAACTCGCCGAGGTCTCTCTGGTATCGCTGTCGACTACCCTGGCCACGAACGCCGTCGTGGAGGGGCGTGGCACGCCCGTCTGTCTGATCCTCGCCGGATATACCGCACGACAAATTGACCAGGCGCAACTGGAGCGAATTGTCCGGGGTGGGTACTGCGAGAGGATTGATGGAGGGCATAACGCAGGCGGTATGGAGCAGGCGCCTCTTGATGAGGTCGCCGCGCAACGGATCATCGAAACCCGTCAGTCCGAGGTGGCCGCGTTTGGTATCTCCAGCATTTTCGGGGTACGAAATCCTGAACACGAGCTACGCCTTAGAGATCTTGTGCGCACGTTGTCAGATAAGCCGGTCACCTGTGGCCATGAACTGGCCTCCCAACTCGACGCCCCACGCCGCGCGATGACCGTCGCCTTCAACGCCTCGCTGATTCCCTATATTGACGAATTGATTCGAGCTATTAGTCGAATCCTGGACGATCGCTCAATCAAGGCGCCCCTGATGATGGTGAAAGGCGACGGTTCGTTGATAAGCGCAGCGGCCGCTCTCGCCAGACCTGTGGAGACCATCCTGTCTGGGCCAGCAGCCAGCGTCATGGGGGCAGCACAATTAAATCATCAGACCAATGCGATTGTGGCGGATATGGGTGGGACCACAACCGATATCGCGATTGTCACTGACGGCCGTCCCGTCATCAGTAACTCCGCAACGGTGATTGGCGAGTGGCGGCCAATGGTGGAAGCTGTGCGTGTCTTCTCGATAGGCCTGGGCGGCGACAGCGAAGCTCGCTTTCAAGGCGGCGTAGGCCTGGCAGTCGGTCCGCGGCGCGTCGTGCCCATGAGCCTGCTTGCTCATCACCATCCTGGGGTGGTCGACAAACTTAATAGCCGAAGCGGCTCAACGGTTACCCCTCGCAGCCTGCGCTTTGCCGTCGCGCTTTATGCCGAGAGCAGTCAAAAAAGTCGATTTACCGAGGCGGAAGCCGAAGTCTGGTCCATGATGAGCGAGGCTCCCGTTGATCTCGAGCGCATTGCGGACACCGATCGTGATCTCGCACGGGCGGTAGCCCGTCTCGTGCGGGATGGCGTAGCGATATACAGTGGCTTTACGCCGACCGATGCGGCACACGTTCTGGAGAAATGCGCGCATTGGTCCAGACCTGCCGCTGAAGCGGCGGCCGTGATCTGGGCGAAGCAGATGCGACAAATTTATGGCTGGGGACAGTTTGAAGAGAACGATGCCCAGGGGCCCAGTCGAGCGATCGAGCATCACATGGTGAGTCGTATTCGCGCTACGCTGGTGTCGGCCTGTCTCGCGACCGACCCCAACGCCACAAACGATCGGGAACGGGAGCGACTGGCAGAAATCTTCAGCGAATGGATTGCCGGAACCGGTGGTGTCGACGACGGTGTCTTTTCGCTTCATCTTGATCCCAGCCGGGCTCTAGTTGCCGTCGGCGCACCGGCTGGACTTTACTATCCTACGGTTGCCGATCAACTCAAGATCCGACTGGTGCTACCCGAACATGGAGCGGTTGCCAACGCCGTCGGCGCCGTTGCAAGCAGCATCGTCCAGCGGGCTCAGATTACGGTCACTCAACCTGCTCAGGGAATCTTTCGCGTGTTTCGCCCGGAGGGGCCTGAAGACTTTGATCAACTCAACGCCGCGCTCGCTCGAGCCGACGAAACGGCGCGAGCACTCGCAACCGCTCGAGCGGCGGCAGCCGGCGCCGGTGAGGTCGAGATCAGCCTGGAACACGACCTCGATTCCGTCGACGATAAGGACTCCGGCAGCGTCGTGTTTTTTGAGGCCCGCGTCATAGCGACCGCTTCCGGCCGCCCTGCTATCCACTAAAACGCTCGGGTTTTCTGGCGCTTCGCATCGGCGTAGAATCGCGCGCGGGCGGACGGATTACCCCAGCCTGACATACCCATGAGCGCCAGCATCAAAAACGGCTCAAGAAAAGATATCAGCGGTCGACCGCATATCTTCTACGACGGGTATTGGATCCGATATTACGCCCCCCCTCCGGAAACGTTGTCCGCCAAGCGCGATCTGCTGATGATGCTCACCCGGCGGACTTTTCACCATACCGAGCCCGGAATCAATACGCCCGGAATAAGAACCGAGAGCGCGCGGGAGCGTTATGAGCTCGAGCAGGATCCTGCCAAAAAACGGGTTAACGCCGCCATGCTCGCCGGCGCCCTCTTCAATCGGGCAACCGATATTTTTACCAGCATTGTGGACCTGGAAAGCAAAGGCATAAACGTCAGCCAGGACAATGAACTGATGCGCGAGTGCAGCGCTTGCTTTCAAGAAGCGCTCGAATTAGGCAAACAAGTGCGTCACCCCAGCGGTCATGAGGGCGTTGATGAATTATGGGGTGAACCCTTCAAGGTCTTTACCCATTCCATTGCCAGCTACTACGACAGCCGATACATCAAGATCTCACAAACCATGCGAGCGATCGATGAGGTTGCGGATCGAATCATGCAGCTATTTAGCGCCATGCCAAGCTTTCATGGCATCGGCAAGATTGTCCGGGATTTCGCCCGCTCTGCACGCGTGGAATGCGAAATGATGAAAAGCGACACGGACTTTTTTCGTAACTGGCCGGAGTTTGTAACACTTAAAGAGCAGATCAAGGCATTTGAGCCTACCCCGCCTGCCGGATTGAGCGCCCTTGCCCGTATCCAGTTGCAGCGGGGCTGCCGTCTGCTCAGCGACGGCGCCGATCTGGTGTCATATATGGCAGGTGTCCGTGTGCCAATGCCCAAAAGCAAACGCGAATTTCTGGATTCCCTCGACGACTTCGAGATCGACTGTCAGGGCGTGGGGCTCAAGTCCGAGTCCGCCTGAGACCCGGTCGGAACAGACCCGTACGTCACACGTTAAGCTGCAGATCGTTAAGAATCGGAACCAAATGGGCTGCAATGCGGTGCGCCCAGTCGTCGATCTGTATTGGCGTCTCAAGCAAGTTCTGCCTTACCTCGATCAGCAAATGAGGCAGCCCCTCTTCGCCACCGTGATGCTCGACGGTATAGCCCACGTGCTCGCGGGCATCATAAGGCTGATTGTCTCCCACACTGAGGGAAGGGTCCTGCCTAAGGCTCTCGATTAAAGGCCTGCTCATCCGCTGATCGTCTGTCCAGAGAATGCCAATATGCCAAGGCCGGTCAAAGCCGTTCATGCGGGGAGTGAAACTGTGCACGGCTACAATCGCCGCCCGGTTCTGTGTCTTACGAATGCTCAACAATTCACGAGCAATAGCGCCATGGTAGGCGTCGAAAATTTCGGACACCCGTTGCTGTCGATCGCCAACACTCAGGGCCCAGTTACCCGGCACCTCGACGCCATCGCTTTGTTCCGGGATTAATGTCGGTTCATTCAGCGGGCGATTGAGATCGATCACCAGGCGGGAGAATCTAGCCAACACCAGACGGCTATCGAGTATAGTCGCGAGCGCCCTTGATAGCGTCGCCGCTCCGAGGTCAATCGCAATATGGGTCTGAAGCGATGCCGGATCCAGGCCGAGACGATTTAACCGCTTAGGGATCGAATTATCGGCATGATCACACACCAGCAAGACGGGGCTTCGTCCCGAGCCATTGAATAGCTCAAACGCTGGACGCTCGTCGTCTTGCAGGAGAGAAGCGGCGGACGGTCGCGTCATAGATCAGGCGGGCCAACGTGGCAGGAATGTTGATAACAAGCAGGCGCTATGCGGTTTAATCGATAAATATGCAAAAACACTACGCCCTTCTATTTCTGTTAGCTACGATGTGGAGCGGCTCTTTCGCGTTCATCAAGATTGGCGTGCAATCAGTGGGACCGTTGACACTCACCTGGGCACGTCTGGCTATCGCGGCCGTCATTTTATACATCTGGTTAAAGATAAAAAATGGCCGCCTGCCGTCAGATTTGCAGTCCTGGGGTGTATTCGCATTTATTGGATTGGTTGGGAACGCCTTACCCTTCAGCCTGATTAGTTGGGGAGAAACTCGCATCGACAGCGGACTGACCGCAATTTTGATGGGGGTAATGCCAGTGACGACCGCCCTGCTGGCGCATGCCTTCATAAAAGATGAACCATTCAACGGCCGAACCGGGCTGGCTCTGGCGATTGGATTCTGTGGCCTGATGATACTGCTGGGTGCCGACGCACTGGCGGGACTCACCGGGCCACTGCTCGCTCAGATAGCGGTGTTGTTCAGCGCCGTTTGTTATGGCGCCTCCGCTACATTCACTCGCTACTTTACGACGCAGAGAAGCGGTGCGGCGACGGCCTCCGGAACCATGATCGCAGCCTTTGCGTGGATGACACCGATTACCCTGATTGTCGAGCAACCGTTGAGTCAAAGCCCCACGCTCGCTGGCCTACTGGCGATTGCCTATCTTGGCATCTTTCCTACCGGTCTCGCTATGTTGATTTTTTTCTATCTGATCGCTCAGTTGGGCGTTAACCGCTTTGCACAAGTCAATTACATTGTCCCCGTGCTGGGGGCCCTGTGGGGAATGGTCTTTTTGGGTGAGCCGTTCTCGTGGAAGCTAGCGATAGCGCTTGGGCTTGTGCTGTTGTCCATTAACATCGTGCGGTCGCGGCCGACCTAACGCCGGACCACGACTCCACCGCATGGCGCCGCCGGTAAAATTTAGGAGGCGGTCAGCAACTGGCGCACCATGTAGGGCAAAATGCCTCCGTGCTGGTAGTAGTCCCACTCTTTGGGCGTGTCGATTCGGATCCGGGCCGTAAGGGTAAAACGCTCACCGGCCGAGCGGACCACCTCGACCTGTAAGTGAGAGTCCCCAGGCGCCGGTTTTGAGAGATTAAATAACTCAGCGCCGTCAAGACCGTGGCTTTTTGCATCCTCCCCTTCCAGGAATTGAAGCGGTAGGACACCCATGCCCACCAGATTGGACCGATGGATACGCTCGAAACTTTCTACGAGAACTGCTCTGACACCGAGTAAAGCCACGCCTTTGGCTGCCCAGTCACGTGATGAGCCCGTGCCGTATTCTTTTCCGCCAATGACTACCAACGGCGTGCCAGCCTCGGCGTAGCGCATCGCGGCATCATAAATCGTCATTTGCTCGCCGGCTGGCTGGAATGTCGTCCAGCCGCCCTCCGTACCCGGCGCCATCATATTGCGCAAGCGAATGTTGGCAAAGGTTCCGCGCATCATGACCTCATGATTTCCGCGTCGTGATCCATAGGAGTTGAAATCTTTTGTCGCCACACCATGATCGGCAAGGTATCGCCCGGCGGGGCTGTCCGCCTGAATGGAGCCCGCCGGCGAGATATGGTCAGTCGTAATGCTGTCGCCCAATAGCGCAAGCGCTCGCGCGCCCTCGATTAACGGGATCCCGGGCGGTGTTTTCTGCATGCCATCGAAGTAAGGCGGACGACGGACGTAAGTCGATTTTGCGTCCCACTCAAACTGGCCACCCGTTCCGACCGGAACGGCCTGCCACAACGCATCACCACGAAAGACATCCGCATAGCGAGACTTGAACATCTCGCGAGTCACGTGCTCTGCGATGACCGCGTTGGTCTCCGTTGCGCTTGGCCAGATGTCCGCCAGCATGACCGGTTGACCCTCGAGTCCGTGGCCGATCGGGTCAGATGCAAAATCGATATCGGTCGTCCCGGCGAGCGCATAGGCCACCACCAAAGGGGGTGAGGCTAAAAAATTCATGCGCACCTCCGAATGGACCCGACCTTCGAAGTTGCGATTGCCTGAAAGCACGGAAGAGACGATCAGTTCACCGTCTTTAATAGCGCTACTCACAGGGGCTGGTAAAGGACCCGAATTGCCGATACAGGTGGTGCATCCATAGCCAACCACCGCGAAACCTACCGCCTCAAGATCATCCAAAAGCTCCGCATTACGAAGATAATCGGTGACCACCTGAGAGCCGGGAGCGAGGGAGGTCTTGACCCAGGGTTTCACGCTGAGCCCATGCTGGCGCGCGTTTCGTGCGAGCAGGCCGGCCGCCATGATCACGCCTGGATTCGAGGTATTCGTGCAACTGGTGATTGCGGCGATGACAACCGACAAATCGGATAGTTGTCCGTCCTGGCCATTGACCGAAATCGACTGCGTGCGCTTGTCTTTATCCTGTCGCGTCTCAGCGAGCGCGCTGCGAATATCCTGTTTAGCCGAGCGTAGGGCAATTCGGTCCTGGGGCCGTTTAGGGCCGGCGATGCTCGCCTCAACCGAGGCCAGATCCAAAGAGACGGTATCGTCGAAGTCTGGCGTTTGACTTGCCGCGTCACGGAACATCCCCTGCCGCCGGCAGTAGGCCTCCACCAGGGCAATATCGTCTTCTGATCGACCCGTCAGTCTCAGGTAATTCAGCGTTTCCGCATCGACCGGAAAAAAACCGCAGGTCGCACCATATTCAGGTGCCATGTTCGCGATCGTTGCCTTATCTGCCAACGACAGATGGTTAAGCCCCTCACCATAGAATTCCACAAACTTTCCGACCACGCCCTTCTTTCGAAGTATCTCAACCACCATCAGCACGAGGTCCGTCGCCGTTGCCCCTTCGGGCAGCTCCCCCTTCAGTTCAAATCCAACCACTTCGGGTATCAGCATCGTAACGGGCTGTCCGAGCATCGCGGCCTCCGCCTCGATACCGCCAACGCCCCAACCCAGCACCCCAAGCCCATTGACCATCGTCGTGTGCGAATCCGTACCCACGACCGTGTCAGGATAGGCCAACGACTGACCGGAATCGCCCTGTTGGAAAACCACACTAGCAAGATACTCAACGTTAACCTGATGCACGATACCGGTCGCGGGCGGAACCACTTGAAAATTGCTGAAGGCTTCCTGACCCCAGCGCAAAAAGGCGTAACGTTCGGCGTTTCGGTCGTACTCGAGGGCCGCGTTTTCCTTAAGTGCACTGGCCTTGCCGAAGTGATCGACCATCACCGAGTGATCAATAACCAAGTCAGCCGGTGAAAGCGGGTTGACCTTTTGCGCATCGCCACCAAGAGCTGCCACCGCCTCGCGCATGACCGCAAGATCAACAACCGCGGGCACGCCCGTAAAATCCTGCATCAACACACGCGCTGGCGTAAACGCGATCTCGGTAGCGCTCGTTGAACCGGGTCGCCAACTCGCTAGCGTTTCGATGTCGGCGGCTCGCACGCTAACGCCATCCTCCGTACGAAGGAGATTTTCCAGAAGAATTTTTAGCGTGACCGGAAGCCGGTCCAGCTCATATTGAGCGGCAAGGGCATCAAGTGCATATATCTCGACGCGGGTTTGATTGACGGAAAGCGTGGTTCTGGCGCCAAAACTATTTTGCGATTGCAACAGTGAAGTCTCCGGGTGTTACCCTGATGCGGGCGGACGAAAAATCGCATGAATTTTAACGTATCGGGGTAGCCATGCCGAGAAGCGCCGGGCCTCGCTAGACCCGAGCGGCGCACCGATGAGGACGATCACTCGCCCATTGCGCGCATCTGGTCCTCGTCGAGGACAGCGATATCCAGGGCCAGCGCTTTTTCAAGCTTTGAGCCTGCCTCCTCGCCTGCAATCAAAAAGTCGGTCTTCTTCGAGACACTGCCTGTGACTTTGGCGCCTCGAGCCATTAACCAATCCTTTGCCTGATCTCGACTCATCCCGGGCAAGGTGCCCGTGATCACCACGGTCTTTCCCGAAAAATAACCCTCTACGGCCGGCGCCGATGTCGGCAATCCCTCTTGCCATACCACACCGCGCTTGCGCAAATCAGAAATGACGGCCCGATTATGGGACGCCTTAAAAAAGCGAACGATTTCGCCGGCCACGATGGGGCCTACGTCAGGCACTTCTTCCAGTCTATCCACAGAGGCCTCCATCAGACGATCAAGACCCCCAAAGGCATCGGCCAGCGCCTGCGCGGTTGCCTCACCCACCTGGGGAATCCCGAGCGCATACAAAAACCGGGCCAACGTGGTGGAGCGTGCTTTCTCCAGCGCCTTAATCAGATTGCTCGCTGACTTGCTGCCCATCCGCTCCAACGCGGCAAGCTCATCACGCGTCAGGGTAAAAAGATCCGCGGGAGATTTAATTCGAGTCATCTCGACTAACTGGTCCACCAGTTTCTCTCCCATCCCCTCAACATCTAAAGCCCGGCGGGAAACGAAATGCTTTATCGCTTCCTTGACTTGAGCAGAGCAAATCAAGCCCCCCGTACAGCGACGTATGATTCCACCCGCGTCCACAGCAACTGTGGAATTGCAAACCGGACACTCAGAGGGAAACTTAAACCGTCTCGCGCCCTTTTTCCGTTCCGCCAAGACTACCGACACGACCTCTGGGATGACGTCGCCTGCACGGCGAACCACGACCGTATCTCCCACACGCGCATCCAATCGTTCGATCTCGGCCGCATTGTGAAGCGTTGCATTGGACACTGTCACGCCCCCAACAAATACCGGCTCAAGGCGAGCGACAGGGGTCAGAGCGCCGGTGCGACCAACCTGAATTTCGATTGCCTTGATCTGGGTCGTTTCCTCCTGCGCCGGGAACTTGTGAGCCATAGCCCAGCGGGGTGCGCGCGAAACAAAACCCAGCGCTTGCTGATCACGGACAGGGCTGACCTTGTAGACAACGCCATCAATTTCATACGCTAATGCCGGACGCTGCTCAAGGATATGTTCGTAATAGGTTATGCACGCGTCGATCCCCACTGCCTCTCGGGCAAGCGGATTCACAGGCAGCCCCATCGCCCTGAGCTGATTAAGCAGGTCCATCTGGGTTTGCGGCGCCTTTGAGCCCCGCCATATTCCTAGCGCATAGCAGAAAAACGCGAGCGGTCGTTTTCGTAGAGCAAGCTGATTGCCAACCCGTCGATCTTCGGCTCGGCGACGTAATGGATGATCGTCTGCCCGCTTCCTTCTCGACACCGGCGGTCAAAATCGGCGAGCTCTTGCGTCGAAAACGCATTGTTGAGCGACAGCATGGGTACCTCGTGCGCGACCGACTCGAACCGATCCAAAGGCGCGCCACCTACGCGCTGCGTCGGCGAGTCCGATGAGCGGAACTGGGGAAACGCCTCTTCAAGCGAGCCCAGTTCGCGGAGCAGGCTATCGTAGCGGCTGTCGGGAATGGCCGGCTCATCCAGCACGTAATACCGATAGTTGTGCTCTTCAATCTCCGCCCGCAAGGCGATTATCTTTTTTAAGGCCGCTGCGTCTTTTGTGGTCACTTAAAACATGCCGCGGTTAAAAAAGGCGTCGGGCTTCTTCCGAACCGGGCGCGATGCCATAGCGACGCATAGACGCCTCAAGCGAGTGAACCTGGCGCCGGATCGCTTCGAGATGGCTGTCACTGATGATCTCGCCCTCAGGATCAACAAGCAAACCATCAAGTTCATTGCAGACGTAATTGGCCACTGACATTAAGTCAGCAAAGGTCGCCGACGGTCGACTGACTCGAGGCACATTCATGTAAATGGCAAGCCCTCTTAGTACTCCTGATCCCAAATCCTCATAACTGAAACGTCCCTCTTCCGAACGGTTGGCCAAACTGAAACGGCTGACGCCTGTCCGCGCGTCGAACAGATGAAAGACTTCATCCTTGCCCAGACGCATCCCCGCGCGCTCCAACACGCGGGAGATATCCCGACCTCGAAAACCCGAGCCCGGTTTCGGTTCGATATGGAGAACCGCAATCAAATCAAATTCCGTGCAAAAACGCGCTAGCCGCCCGGCTTCGGGTAACGCCTCTTCAATAGACATGTCGAACTCCATCGGGCGATTAAGCGCCTCCGACATCTGGTACGCGAGGTTATTGAAGCGCGTCAACTCAGACTCATTGGTTTGCCCGTGCCGGTCAGCCATCTGAAGACTAACGATGAGATCGGAAAACACCTCATCAACAGGGGCGGAGGTTAAATCGAGCCAGGCATTTCCCGGATCCGTGCGACCGTGTATTGATCGGGGTCGCTCCAACGGAATCTCGTGTTGACGGAAAACCGCAAGGGCGCCATCTCGGGAGACCAGATTAGGTCCTGGTAGGCGCACCCAATAATCGATCTTGAGGGGTCGTCCGCCAATATCGGCACTCAAAGACTGGATAGGGGCTATCGGATGCTCCCCATCAGGAGCGCCCCGGGACTCAGGCGCCTCATCGATTTCTTGAGCAGAGGGCTCCGGCCGAGCGCCGCTCGGCTCAAAGTCACCGGAAGGCATGAGGGAAGGTTCGCGTTGGGCGAGCCGTTCGGCAAGGCGCTGGGGTTTGAGCCAGTTTTTTACATCTTCGAGGTTGAAGTTCTCGATTCTCTGCAGGATCCACACCTGAATCAGGCGGACCAAAGGCCTTTGATTATTCCGTTGTTGCCACAATGAAATCCCGGTCACGGCAGCGAGCACCAAAGCGCCCACCAGAATCAATGCCAATTGCAGGGTCATGGCTATTGCGCCGCGAGCTTGACCGCCTCGTCAATGTCGACTGACACAATCGAAGAAACGCCCGGTTCCCCCATCGTCACGCCCAGCAGCACATCGGCCGATTCCATGGTGATCTTGTTGTGCGTGATCACCACTAACTGCGAGACCTCCGCCAAGCTTCTCAGCGTCTTGCAATAGCGTTCGACATTTCGGTCATCCAGAGGCGCGTCCACCTCGTCCAGGATACAAAACGGCGCCGGATTTAAACGAAACAGGGCAAACATGAGCGCCACCGCTGTGAGCGCCTTTTCGCCACCCGAAAGAAGATGAATCGTGCTGTTGCGTTTTCCGGGCGGCCTCGCCATGACCGTCACCCCGGTCGTCAGCAGATCGTCTTCGGTCAGCTCCAGAACGGCACTGCCCCCACCAAAAAGGCTGGGGAAGAAGTCTGAAAATCCTTTGTTTAACTCGTCGAATGTGCTCTTGAATCGCTCCTTGGTCTCCTTGTCGATTTTACGAATAACGCCGGCAAGGGTTTCCAACGCCTCCATGAGGTCTGAATGTTGCGAATCGAGATAGGTTTTACGTTCTGCCTGCTCCTCGTATTCTTCGATCGCGACAAGGTTTACAGGACCGATCGCCTCAATCTTCTGAGCGAGACCCTCTGAACGTTCAAGCCAAACGCCCTCATCCGCCTCCGCCGGTAACGCAGCAAGAAGCTCGTCAAGCACGTAACGCTCCGCACGAACACTCTCGGCTAGGGTATCCAGCCGGACCGAGAGCTCCTGGGCTTTTAATCTTTCATCCTGCAGGGCGTCGCGGGCAGATGCCACCTCCTGCTCTTTAGCCGACAGCGCGCCATGCTGCTCACGAATTCTGGTTTCGATCAGCGTATGATCGTGTCGACCTGTCGCAAGTAAGGACTCGGCCTCTGCGCGCTGCGTCAGTAACGTCTGCAGTCTCTCGCCCAGAGCGATGCCGGGATCTTCTCCACTTTCGAGACGCTGTTTCAGTTCATCGTAACGCGCCTGCATTCGTTCACTCTGGGCGGCCAGCCGCTGGACGCTTGCCTGATGCGTCTCAAGGGAGGCGCGGGCGTGCTGCAAGACAAGCTCCGTCTCGTGGCGACGGTCTCGCGCCAGCTGGACGTGTTGCCGAGCCTGGGCGAGCGCCTGGCCGATGACGTCCTTTTCACCCAAAAGCATGGACCGCTGCTGCTCAAGCTCTCCGCTTTCGTCCTCGGCGATAGCAAAATGACGCCGGGCGTCATCGAGTTGCGCTTCGGTCTTTGTCAGCTCGGAGCCAAGCTCTTCCACCTCGCCCGTTAACTGCTGACGCCGACCCTCAATCTGATCAAAGCGTGCCTGTTTGCCGGCCAATCGTTGGCGGGCCGCCTGGAAGGTCTCCCGTATGTCCGCCGTGACGCGCTGTATGGATTCCTGTTGCGACTCCAGATCCTTGATGTGATGGCGAAGCTGCTCCAGTTCCGCTTCCTGGTTGGCCACCCGTTCCACGAATTGAGGGACCTGGGTCTGTAGTCGGGTGATTTCTTCCTCCCGCTCGAGGAATCCTTCCGCGCCGCTGGATTCGCGTGAGACCTGCGCCCAGTTTTTTCCGACCAGTACGCCGCTGCGGGTAACGAAACTTTCTCCCGGTTGGAGCTCTCCTCGCCTCGACAGCGCCTCACTCAAGGTTTCGCATACGAGCACGCCGCTTAACATAGATCCCAGATCGTAGCGATCGCAATCTACAAAGTTCAGCAACTGACCATCCGTGCTTGAGGCATTGGAAATTCCTGCCTCAACCAGAAAGAGATTCTGGCGAGGCAGATCCGACTCTTCGGCCAACGAACCCCGGAGATCGGTGACGCCCAGACCGGTCAGCCGAAGACCAAACACCGCATCCGCAGCACGCTCCCATCCACCGCGCACCCTAATCTCATTCGCAAGCAACGGCGCATGACTCAATCCCCGTCGACCAAGCCAAGCGTCGTACTCCTCGTTTCGCCCAAGGGACTCCCCCTGAAGATCCTCGAGCGATTGCAGCCGGCTGCGAGCGGTGAGCATCTGTTCTCGCTGCTCATCCAGCGATTGGGACTGTATCTCCACCTTATTGCGCGCTTCACTAATAGTCCTTGCCAGTGTCTCGTTTCTCCCCTCAGCCTGCAGGAGTTCTGTCTCCCGTTCCCCGGCATCGACCCTGGCTTTTTCTACTTCCAGCGCTTCTTCTTCCTGAAGCAACTGCGTCAACTCTTCATCCAGACGGGCTAAACGCTCCTGAGTCCGAATGTCGCTGGCCTCGAGCTGTTCGATTCTGGTTCGTTGGACCTCGCGATCCTTAATCGGTGTGGTGACGCGCTGGGAAAATTCGTTCCATCGCTGCTGCCATTGCTCATAGTCGCCCTCACAGTGGGCCTGTGTGGCGAGCGCCTGTTCCAAATTCTCCGCGAGGACTCCTCGCTCATCCGCATGCCGAGTGACCTCGCCCTGAAGGGATTCAATACGGCTATTGTCCTCAGCATACTGGCCGCGAATATCACCGAGCGTCACTTCCAATCGCTCGAACTCTGCTCGCTGCTGCTCGCCGGTCTCGCGAGCATGTTCAATCGCTTGCTCAACCGATGCGACATCTGCACCTACCGCGTAAAACGCGGCCTGCAGATCATTTACTTTTTGCTGAGCGTTTAATTCATCCGCCCGGAGCCGTTCAATTTGACTCTCGATCGCCCGTTGCTCACCAAGGTGGCTTTCAACAACGGTCTGGGCCTGCGACGTGCGCAAGGATTGGGCTTCCACACGCCGCTTCTGATTTTGATATCGGATAGCCAGAAGCTGTCCATTAACCTCGCGCTCCTCTTCCTTTAATTTGCTGTAACGACGTGCGGCCTGGGATTGACGCTGGAGTCGTCGTAACTGCGTGTCCAGTTCCTTGCGAATATCGTCAACCCGGCTAAGGTTCTCCCGGGTATGGCGCATGCGGGTCTCGGTTTCCCGACGTCGATCCTTGTAATGTGAGATGCCCGCCGCCTCTTCAACAAACGCACGCAACTCCTCAGGACGCGCTTCGACAATCCGACTGACCATGCCCTGCTCAATGATCGAGTACGAACGATGGCCAAGCCCCGTTCCGCGAAACAAATCCGTGATATCCCGGCGTCGACAGGTCGCTTTGTTTAGGAGGTACTCTGAGGTCCCGTCGCGTGACAGCGTGCGCTTGACGGAGATCTCGCTATAGCGAGCATAGGCCTGAGCGCTCTTGCCGTCGGTGTTATCGAACACCAGTTCTACGGATGCCTTCCCGACCGGCTTTCTCGCCTCGGAACCATTAAAGATAACGTCAGCCATGCTGTCGCCCCGAAGCTTTCGGGCCGAGCTCTCCCCCATCACCCAGCGTACCGCATCGATCACGTTCGACTTACCGCAACCATTGGGGCCGATGATTCCGGTGAGATCTGCTGGAATCGTTATCGTGGTGGGATCAACAAAGGACTTGAAGCCTGAGACGAGGATTTTCTTTAGACGCATGTAGAAAAAATAACGGTGGTATCCACGTTCTCGAACGTGTCGTTAGCAGTGTTCCGCCAACGCACGTCCTCTAAAAAGGCTGAGTGAAAAGCTCTTGGCGCCGCCAACGCAACGCGTCAGCGGCCTGAGCAAGCGCCTTAATTATATCGGAACTTCATGCCCTACCGAGGACCAAATTAGTCTTGAGGCACCGTCTCACGCATCGAGGGACGCTTGGAAAATTCCTCATACCAGGCGCTCAATTTTTCATGCCCTTCTCGCCACGGCTCACTTGAAAAACGAAAATCAAGATAACCCAACGCGCAGCCCACCGATATCGTGCCGATATCAACTCGCTGACTTAGCCACTGTGCATGCGCTTCCAGCCAATCGATACTTTGGTTGATGGCTTTCATTTGGCGATCCACCCATCCATCCCATCGATAAGGCTCCGGTCTTCTGACGCGCTCAATGACCGCGGAGACCGCGGCATCCAAAATCCCGTCGGCGAGCGCCTGAAGCCTAAGCGCCGTCATGCGTTCACCTGATTCATCAGGGAAGAGCTTGGTTCCGGAGTGAAGGCCGTCGAGAAATTCGCAAATAACGGGCGAATCAAAAATCTGCTCCCCCGATTCAGTAACGAGAGCCGGAACCCGACCCAGCGGGTTGTTCTCGGCGAGATTGGTTTGCGGATCCCATGGATTTGTGCCGATGCGCTCGACGGAGGCACCCTGGCCCGTCTCAAGAAGCACCACGCTGACCTTTCTCACATAGGGCGAAGTGGGCGAATAACGGAGTTTTAGCGTCATTTTGATAACCTTTTAGAGGGTTTTCTGGCATTGCATCTGCTGGACTAACCTGATAGATTGCGGCGCCTTAAATTTCCCGAACAGTGGATCTATTGACCCACGCGCAGTGTAAATCAATGGCCGCAACAAAGAAAAAAATCGTCGACGAGCTCATTCACGGAATTAAGCCGCATCGCCCGAAACGCGGTGAACCGTACATGGGAGACGTCCAATCGGCTCACTTTCGCGACATCCTTAACGCCTGGAAACAGGAGCTCATCGAGGATATCGAGAAAACCATGTCAGTGATGCAGGACGAAAACATCAGCCTGCCGGACCCAAACGATCGCGCGAGCCTCGAGACCGATCGGTCATTAGAGTTGCGCACTCGGGATCGGGAAAGAAAACTTATTAAGAAAATCAATGACTCCCTCTCTGATCTTGAGAAAGGAGATTATGGATATTGCGTAGATTGCGGCGTTGAAATCGGAATCAAGCGGCTGGAAGCCCGGCCGACGGCCTCGCTGTGCATCGACTGCAAGTCCCTGAGTGAGATTCGAGAGCGCCAAAGCGCCTGATGGGATAATCCCAAAGCTACTCCGAGCGGCCCGGCGGAGCGTCCTCACCGGGTCAGGTACACTTCGGGCACCTCTGTCCCGATCGTAACGACCCATGTACCAGCTTCTCGTTCGAAACGCCCAAATCGCCCGGACTGACGGCTCCATCCTCGAAGGCGATGTGGCCTGCGAGTCGGGGCGGATTGAGAAAATCGAATCGCAAATTACAGGTTCGGCCCTCGAGGAGATCGATGCCGCCGGACGGTTGCTTCTGCCGGGCGTAATCGATCCCCAGGTGCACTTTCGAGAGCCCGGTGGAACGGAAAAGGAAGACCTGGGGTCTGGGTCGCGTGCTGCGGTCAGCGGTGGTGTCACCAGTTTTCTGGAAATGCCCAATTGCCGCCCTGCGACCATCGACCAGGAGCAACTGGACTGGAAGATTGCCCGCGCCTCCAAGACCAGCGCTGCCAATTTTGGATTCTTCATCGGGGCGACAGCCGACAATCTGGAGGCATTGAACTCTGCTTCCCCGGCCTGCGGCATCAAGATCTTCATGGGTGCCAGCACGGGCGATCTTCTGGTGGATGACCAGCATCAGCTGGATCGAATTTTTTCAGACGGGGAGCGACTTATTGCCGTACATGCTGAAGACGAGACGAGAATCCGGGCCCGCACACAAAGCCTGCTTCAAGGGGAGGTTCATCCGGACTATGCCATCCATTCGACGATTCGCGATCCCCAGACGGCACTGATTGCGACCGAGCGGGCGCTGGCTCTCAGCGAGAAATATGGCCGACGTCTTCATATTCTTCATATGTCAACGGCCGAGGAAGTGCATCGCCTTCGAGGTCGTAAACCCTCTCAGGTGACCTGCGAGGTAATTCCGAATCATTTGTTTCTGGATACGCGCGATTACCAGTCGTTAGGGTCACGTGTGCAGATGAACCCACCGATTCGCGATCCGGAGAACACTCCTGAACTTTGGGCCGGACTGCATGACGGAACCATCGACATCATTGCCACCGATCACGCCCCTCACCTGCTGGAGGATAAAGCGAAGCCCTACCCGCAATCCCCCTCGGGTATGCCTGGGGTTGAAACCTCTCTCCCTTTAATGCTGAGCGCCATGAAAGCGGGACAATGCTCGCTCGAGCAGGTCCAGAAATGGATGTGTTGGGGTCCAGCGAAAACGTACGGCATACCCAACAAGGGCATGATCGAGATCGGCTATGACGCCGACTTGACCCTTGTGGATATGGATAGCGAGCGTACCCTTCGTGATGAGGACGTTTTTACCCGGGCCGGTTGGAGTCCCTACGCCGGACGTTCGCTGACCGGGTGGCCGGCGTTCACCGTGGTGGGGGGCCGAGTGGTCTTTGATAACGGCGTCATCCGAGAAGGTGTCTTGGGCCAACCGCTCGTTTTCGGGTCGCGCTAAACCACCCCGGCATACGGGCTTCGCGCTCTAACTGCTGCTTTTCTGTCCGCTGTTGAGCGTGCGACGATCGCTGAATGCCTGCGTCAGGGTATTGGCGTCCATGTATTCCAGCTCACCGCCCGCCGGCACACCACGGGCCAGTCGGCTGATCGTGACCGATTTATCCTGGAGCAGGTCGGTTAGATAGTCTGCCGTCGCCTGACCTTCCACCGTAAGATTCGTGCCCAAAATGACCTCTTTTGTGGTGCTCTTCCCGATTACTGCAACCAGGCGATCAAAGCCGAGCTGATCAGGACCGACACCGTCCAGCGGCGACAGATGCCCCATCAGCACAAAATAGTATCCGGTAAAGGCGCCCGCCTGCTCGATAGTATCCAGGTCAGCCGGCGTTTCAACCACGCACAGTAACGCTTCGTCTCGCTTTCCTGAGCTGCAAATCCGGCAAAGCGTCGCTTCGCTGAAGTTGTTGCATCGCTCGCAGTGCGTCACCCCCGACACGGCCGCGGTCAGCGCCTCGGCCAGCAGCTGCCCACCTTCACGGTCCCGCTCCAGCAAATGAAAAGCCATTCGACCCGCCGTTCGTGGACCTACGCCGGGCAACCGGCGCAAGGCCTCCTTGAGCTTCTCGATCGCGGCGTCACTAGCCATTGATGCCGGGGATGTTCAGTCCCGGGATATTTAACCCCGCGGTGAGACCGCCCATTTTTTCCTGCGTGACCTTTTCGACCCTGCGCACCGCGTCGTTCACTGCCGCCGCGACCATGTCTTCCAGCACCTCTTTATCATCACCCATCAAGGCATTATCAATCGACACCCGGCGAACATCATGTCGTCCGGTCATGGTCACCTCAACCAGCCCACCGCCCGCTGAACCCGTGACCTCGGCGGTGGCTAGCGCCTCCTGCGCAGACTTAAGCTTCTCCTGCATCTCCTGTGCCTGTCGCATGATATTGCCCAAAGGTCCTTTCATTCACTTTTCCTCTGTAGTTTTCCCGGCGTTACCGATTCGGGTATCAAAGTTGCATCAAACGCTGACAGCAGATCCTGAACATCAGGATCTGCCATCAGATCCCGGTAGGCGCGCTCCTTTTCTTCTTTTTCAAGCCGAGCTTTGACCTCAGAGGGCGTCTCTGCTGTCGCCTCCTGATCGGTCGTCAGAATCAGCACCACCGTCTCCTTGCAGTAGCCAGTCAACGCGGTTTCGATTTCTGCCTGACGAGCCTTGTTGTGCAAGGATCCTAGGCTTGCGGCCAAGGACACGCTTAAAGCGCGAGACGCTCCGTCATAAGAAACGGGCGCGAGGTTCATAGCCAGCTCCAGCGCGAGACCTTTAAATCCAGCCTGCTCCACAAAAGCAGCCCAACCCTTAGCCGTGCCCAAGGCATCATGGGCTCCAACCGTATCGGTTGTAGCCGACGCCCGGGCCTTTTCTTTTGGCTCAAGCATTTTCGCTTGTGGTTGGGCGAGGCCATTGCGTTCGAGCGGATCAGGCGTTTTGTCCTGTGCCTTGGCGCTCGGTATCTTGGGACGAAGCGAGCCGGGGCGCTGAGCGCCACTGGGTGCCTTCGGCGCGGGCGTTGTCGGGCGGCCATTACCCTCCTGCGCCGGGCTATCCTCCTCGTCGGGTCTGAAACTCAACATCCGCAGCAAGGTCATCTCAAATCCCGAAGCCGCATCGGGCGCCAGAGGTAAGTCCCGCTTGCCGTGCAAGCCGATCTGGTAATAAAGCTGGATATCTTCCGGAGTCAAGGAAGAGGCCAAGAAGTTCACGAGCTCGGATTCCTCCTGCTTTGCTGCCACCGCTTTCGGCGCAACCTGATACAGCGAGGCGTTGTGCAGCACCATCAGCAGTTCGTCGAGAGCGGTTACATAGTCCAACGAGCGCTCACTCATCTGAGCGGTGATCTGGACTAGAGCCTCTGCCTCATGATTTACCAATGCCCGAAGCAGCGCGTCGACATGATGGGATTCAATCATGCCTAGCATCTCTCGCACGTTCTCACCAAGCACATCGCCTTTTCCAAAAGCGATGCTTTGGTCCATGAGACTCAGTGCATCTCGCATGCTGCCTGAAGCGGCGCGCGCGAGAATTTGAAGTCCCGCATCATCAGCAGACAGGCCTTCGGCTTCGATAATACGCCCCAGCTGATCGGCGATCTCAGAAGGTGCTAGCGCCCGAAGATTGAACTGCAAACAACGCGACAGGATCGTGGCGGGCAGTTTCTGGGGATCGGTGGTCGCCAGTAGAAATTTAACGTGAGACGGTGGCTCCTCCAGTGTTTTCAGGAGCGCATTGAAGCTGTGCCCGGACAGCATGTGTACCTCATCGATGAGGTAAATTTTGTAGCGACCCATGGTGGCCGCATACTGAACGTTATCCAGAATCTCGCGGGTGTCGTCCACTCGGGTTCGCGAGGCCGCGTCAATCTCGATTAAATCGATGAATCGCCCTTCATCGACACTCTGACAGGTCCCACACTCCCCACACGGCTCAGCCGCCAGGCCCCGCTCACAGTTCAGCGCCTTCGCCAGCACTCGAGCAAGCGTAGTTTTTCCAACTCCGCGGGTCCCACTAAACAAAAACGCATGATGCACACGATCCTGCTCAAGCGCGTTGCGAAGCGCATTGACGACGTGGGCCTGCCCGACGACATCGGCGAAACGTTTGGGTCGCCATTTTCTGGCCAGCGCCTGATAACTCATCAAATCCTCAGCACGATTCGTGATTTACGGGCGTTCGCCCTTAAAAACTGGTGACGGCGCCAGCCCGCCTGACCCCGGCACCCGATTCGGATGCTGCGGCTGCTTCCTTCCGGACCTGACCGGGTTCACAACCTCTCGCCACCGGGGAGACTGGCTGTCGCCGCCATAAGAATATGCCCAGATAGCGGGCATCATCATTCTAACATTTCGAGTCTTGCCCAAGCGCACAGACGCATGCCTTCTCAAACGGGGGATTTGCGAAAAATACAGAATTTGCCCTCGGGCTCCTTACCGTCGAAATACGCCTCATCCCGCACCGCCTCGATGGTCATGACGCGCTCGTCCTGCAGTTGAGTGAGAGCGCGCTCAAATCCCGCTTCGTGCCAGAGATGTCCGTGAATGGTGCAGGCGAACCATGCGTTCTCGGCGAGCAGTTTGAATATCTCACGGATGGCTCCGGGTCCGACGTGTCCATGCGTAAACGTGCCGCAGGAGATAGCGCCCTGATAAGTGCCCGGTGCCAGATCAATCGGCTTCTCGAGATCCGCTTGAATCAGCTCCCGGTAAATTGATTTTGACCTCGCGACCGCGAGCATCTCAGGAGAAAAATCAAGGCCATCAATATGGGTAAATCCGTGGGATACGAGGTATTGGCCTACCAGACCGGTGCCGCAGCCGATATCGATAATTCGCGCGCTCTTTTCTTCCAGGCCCTCTGCCAACATCGCTGCAATCTTCTTGGGTCCAAGGTACAAAAGCCCGTTCTCGAGATGATGATCGTAGGTTTTTGCCCAGTCTCGATAGAGCCCCTTGGCGTCCTCAGGGGTTTTGAGGCCGTAGGCCCGGGCCAACAATGACTCCGAAGAAGCGTCCGACTCAAACTCCCCATGCTTGCCCGACGTCATGATCCCTCCTCCTGTGTTCCTGGCCTATGTCCTATACAACGGCGATCCATTGCAGCAATCCCGTGCTCCACCCGATGACTGTAGAAAAAATGGGAAGGCCGAGAATCGCAAGGGCGATTAAACCGAGCAGGATAAAGTTACCGTATCGCTGGTTGTAATACCTATAGGCGTTCGCGATTCGGCGAGGCAGCAGGTACGGCAGGATGTAATGTCCGTCTAGCGCGCCGATCGGAAGCAGATTGAACATCATCAAAAGCAGGTTAATTTGCGCCAGATACACAAAGAACACCTGCGGACCCTTGTCGGCAAAATCGAGCCAGCCCATCTCAAGAGACAGCAAATAAAGATTAATGCTGACCACGGCGAGTAGAAGGTTCATCAGCGGTCCAGCGGCGGCAACCACGAGCTCAGCGTAACGGGATCTGAACGCTCGTGGATTGGTTGGTACCGGCTTGGCGTAGCCAAAGCCAACAAAGACGACCATCATCAGCCCCATCGGGTCGATATGAGAAAGCGGATTCAGCGTCAATCGGCCGGCTCGCTTGGCGGTATCGTCACCAAAGCGTAACGCGGCCAGCGCGTGACCAAACTCATGGCATGAGAGCGACGCGACAAGCGCCACCAAAATCATCAAAAACAGAGGCCATTGACCCTGATAGACCAGATTAATCATTGGAAATAAACAGAACCCCTTTTTTGACGGCTGAAAAGATTGGCGCTTGAGCAGAAAGCCTGGCTCCTGTAGCGTCGTTAAAGCATAACCTCACTTTGAAGCGGCGTGCGCCTTACATCTATGTTAGGAGGGTACATGAGATCGGCCCAACAGGAGGGCGGATGATGGCAGATCCTTATAAATCACCTATATCCGCAATCAAAGGCAAGTGGTCGGATGCGTGTCGGGCTGACCTGAGTCGCGAAGGGCTGAGCGCCTCTATATGCAGGGCACCACGAACGTAAACGCTATCGAGTGGACGGACCGGCGCATAAGCCGGGAAGGTTTTTGGTTTTCTTTGGGTTCCGCGAAATCCGGCTGGCTTCATCACCTGTCGCCCGAGAGACCCCCATACGTCATTCATGTCTCCCGCCACAAGGATCGCAGACGATGCGGAGAGATGGCTCATCCGCCGACTGCCGAGCATCTTTCTGAGCTGCATCTTTCGCTCGATACCAGACAACCCAAGATGCAAATTAAAGAAATGGATGGTCCGCGTGTGGGGCTTCGCCCCTGCGCCAGAGTTCACCTGAGCACGAATCTTGGCGTATAGCGCGCTCCGGCGTTTTTTGGGCCCTATCGTGAGGTCGATATTCTCCGAATCAACAATTGGCCATCGACTGAGGATGGCGTTTCCATATGCTCGGCTTTCCTGGGGTCTTACATTTGGCACCCACACCCGGTGCGAAAGCCCGAGCGCTTCACAAAGGATATCCACTTGTAACGCGCTACTTGACACGGTACCGTGGCGCACGACTTCCTGCAGTAACGCGACGTCCGGCTGGTAATGGTTGATCACGTCAACAATACGCGACAGATCGTACCGCCGGTCCACGGCGCCGATGCACTTGTGTATGTTATAAATGATCACTCGCATATCGATGCTTGTTAGTAAGAAACCTTTGTCCCCGCCAGGACGGGTAAGTATTCATCCCACGACATGCTTAAGCAAAACGCTTCTCTTTTCTCGCGACAGGCTATGCGGTGGCTTGCCACGGCGTGGCTCGTCTCAAGTCTTTTCTGCTTTCCGTTTGCCTTAAAGGCCGATCCCTTCGCTCAGGTGCTGGCACCTTTTTCGTCGGAATATGCTGTCGATTACTCCGGCTTTAATGCCGTCCGATCTGTGGCGCTGGAGGTGGACGGAAACGAGTATAGCCTGCGGACCGTACTCACCTTAAAGGGAGTTGCTCGCCTTTCAGGATACGGTCCAGTCTACGAGGAATCTCGATTCCGGATCGTCGATGGGGTTATTCAGCCCCTGCTTTACACGATCAACGAGAAAAAACCGAACCCCAAACGCGATATTCGAATTGAGTTTGATTGGGATCAGCAGATAAGCCGTGGCTTTGCGAAAGGCGAAGACCAGCAGTTTGCTCTACAGCCGGGCATTCAGGATCCGCTCACCTTCGAATTGATGGCGCGATTACGCCTGGCCTTGGGCGAGGACACCTTTTCGCTAGCGGTACACGAAGGACATCGCGTTCGCGAGTACACCTTTATCCCTAAAGGTGAGGAGTACGTCAACGTAGCCTCGCGGGCAGAAGAGGTCAACAAGTATCTTGTTGATCGAAACAGCTCCCGAGAACTCTACTACTGGTTCGACTCCGATTACCTCTTCCTACCCTTGAAGATCTCCCAGGTCCATGGTCAAAAAACCAAAGGGACCGTCAGCCTGCTGTCGAGCACTCTATTGAACTGACCGGCCCCTTCCGCCCAAGCCTTCGTGAGGCGCTTGGGCGTCTACGCGTCTTCCTTGCCCACGACCCCGGCTTCACGAAGATCGTCGACTTCATTGGCGCTGTAACCAAGGACCTCCTTTAGAATCTCGCTCGTATGCTCGCCCAAGAGCGGCGATCGCTCGATCTCGCTTGGTGAGTCAGAGAGCTTGATCGGATTTCCGACTGTCAAATACTTGCCTCGGGTCGGATGATCGACTTCAACGATGGTGCCGGTCTCGCGCAGGGACGGTTCCTCGCTTAACTCCTTCATTGAAAGAATAGGTCCGACAGGGATATCCAGCGGGTTACAGACCTCCATGACCTCGAATTTCGTTTTGGTCATCGTCCACTGCTCGATCGCCTCGAAGACCTCGTTCAAACGGGGCAACCGCGCCGGGGGCGTGGCGTAATCAGGATCTTCTTTCCACTCCGGCCGGCCAATGACATCACAGACCTTCTCCCACACTGCGGCCTGGGTAATGAAGTAGGTATAGGCGTTCGGATCGGTCTCCCAGCCCTTACATTTCAGAATGCGACCCGGCTGTCCGCCTCCCGAATCGTTGCCCGCACGAGGGGTCGCCTCTCCAAACGGAATGTTCTCCCCGAATTGGGAGTACTCCTTCAATGGCCCATGAGCCAGACGTTGTTGATCTCGCAGTTTGACCCGACACAAGTTCAACACACCATCCTGCATCGACGCGAGCACACGCTGCCCCCGCCCAGAATGTTCCCGGTGATAAAGCGCCGTCACGATTCCCAGCGCCAGATGCAGACCCGTACCGGAGTCACCAATCTGCGCGCCCGTCACCGTAGGCGGGCCGTCCAAAAAACCCGTGGTGGAGGCTGAGCCTCCCGCACATTGGGCCACGTTTTCGTAAACCTTGCACTCGGAGTACGGGCCGGGACCAAACCCCTTCACCGAAGCATAAATCATTCGCGGATTCAGTTCCTGAATGCGCTCCCAAGTGAACCCCATACGATCGAGGGCGCCAGGCGCAAAGTTCTCCACCATAACATCACAAGACTTGATCAGCCGCGTAAAGACTTCCTTGCCTTTATCGTCTTTGGTGTTCAGCGTGATACTGCGCTTGTTGTGGTTGAGCATCGTGAAGTAAAGGCTGTCGGCGTCGGGTACATCCCGCAACTGTCCGCGCGTGGCATCTCCAACGCCCGGGCGCTCGACCTTGATCACATCTGCCCCAAACCAGGCCAATAGCTGGGTACATGTCGGACCAGACTGAACATGCGTCATATCAAGAATTCGTACACCCTCAAGCGCTTTCATAAAACTTTCTCCAGGTTCAAAATTAATTCAACGGGCAAACCATCTACTCAATCAAACATCAATCCAGATAACTCACATTGCGCTCAACGTGCTCGGCAAGTCGAAGGGCGTGTTCGCGAACCAGCGTCTCCGCCGTCTCGGTCTGGCGCTCCTCAATCGCCCGAATAATGCGCGCATGATCAATCACGGATCGTTGGGCCCGGTCATCGTCATGAATGGCGCGCGACCGGATCGCCCGCATGTGAATAAAGAGACTATCGGCAAGATCCGTCAGGAGATCGCTGTGAGCAAGCGAAACGATCGCCTGATGGAAGCTGATGTTCGTCCGCGAGTATTCATCAATCGGGGCTTCGCCATCAGCACCCGCCAGCGGACCGAGCATCTCGCGCAGTCCGGCGATCTCGCGATCCGACGCGCGTGTGGTGGCCAGTCGCGCCGCCATACTCTCGAGCGACGCCCACGCATAAATAATCTCTAGAATTTCCTTTTTGGTCTTTCGGACGACGAAGGTGCCGCGCCGAGGCACATGCTTTACCAGACCGGCCTGTTCCAACCGGGAAATTGCCTCGCGAACTGGCGTTCGGCTGACTCCCAGACTTTCCGCAAGTTTTCGCTCGTCAAGGCGCGGGGGCTCTTCGCCAGAGTAGATATCCATAGCGGCAACGGCTTCTCGAAGACTTCGAAAGACCTGATCTTTTAGACTTATGGGCGCGCGCAGTGGGGCAACTGAAAGTTTCATCTCTCTTAGCGCTCTACACCAGGTGTTTCAACAGATCGGCCATGGTGTTGCCCAGGTCTACGGGGGAGGACACCACCGAAACGCCAGCGTTTTTCAGCGCGCGAATCTTTGATTCCGCTGTCCCCGTCCCGTAATGGATGATGGTGCCTGCATGCCCCATGCGACGACCTTCCGGAACGGTTTGGCCGGCGATATAAGCAACAACGGGCTTTTTTACGACCTGATCGCGCAACCAGTCGGCCGCCCTTTCCTCTGAGACACCCCCCACCTCACCAAGAAGAATGATGCCTTTCGTTTCGTCGTCTTGGAGAAACTGTTGAAGGCATTCACTCTGCGAAAGACCGACCACGGGATCCGCGCCAACACCAACACAGGCTGACTGGCCAAGACCATTTCGGGTAGTTTGATTGACGGCTTCGTAGGTGAGCGTGCTCGCCCGGGAGACGATCCCTACACAGCCCGGCTTAAATATTCCCTGCGGCATGATGCCCAACGTGCCCACACCGGGGACGGCTATGCCCGGACTATTGGGGCCGACAAGAATGGAGGATGAACTCTCCAAGCGCGCCTTGACGCGTACGATGTCAAGCACGGGAATGCGTTCGGTCACGCAGACGATAAGCCCTACCTCCGCGTCGACCGCTTCCAAAATCGCGTCGGCTGCGTTCGCCGGTGGCACAAAAATGACGGTTGCGTTTGCCTGCGTTGCTCCAACCGCGTCGGCTACGGAATTAAATACAGGAACGCCAAGGTGACGCGTCCCGCCCTTGCCGTTGCGAACCCCTCCGACGATATTGGTTCCGGCCGCCATGGCGCGCTCGCAATGGAATGTGCCCTGCTTACCAGTGATGCCCTGACAGATAATGCGTGTGGAGGAGTCAATCAGAATGCTCACGATGCACCCACCCCTTTACTGCCCGCCAAGGATTTAAGAAGGCGCCGCCAACCGCCAGATGTAGCCCCCGATTCGACGGGGTTTGACTGCAGTTCAGCGATCCGTGAGGCCCCCGCCGCGAGGTCCGGAACCAGTTCCACAGGTAACCCTGACCGTTCAAGGCGGGACGCCGCGAGCTCGGCATTGGTTCCCGCAAGACGCATCACCACAGGGATCGTAATCGGTTTTTCCAGATGAGCGAGAAGTAATCCATCTGCGATCGTGTCGCAACGCATGATGCCCGCGCCGAATACATTCACAAATAGACAGCGGACACGCTCGTCTGAAAGTAACAACAAGAAAGCCTGCTTCACCCGACTGACTTCGAGCACAGGGGGTATATCGAGAAAGTTTGCCGGACGCGCACCGATGTGAGTTAGAGCATCCACCGTCGCCATGGCAAGCCCCGCGCCGCTTGAGAAGGTGCCCACGTCGCCATCCAATCGAACAAAATTGAACCCGTTTTGAGCCGCTATCCGCTCCACAGAACCGATCTCGGAGCGCACACCCAGCGCAGCGAGCCGTGACTGCCGATACAGGGCGTTGTCATCAGCCGTAATCCGGGCATCCAGTGCAATTACGCTGCCGTTTTCCCTTACGCCAAGCGGGTTGATCTCGATAAGCGATAAATCTTTTTCTATAAAAAGCGCGTGTAGCCGGTTTATCAACTGTCCAAGCGCGGCTTTTGCCTCGTCATTCAGGCCCAGTTGTGATCCCATGAAATCGAGACTCTGGGCGAGGACTGGCTCCCCCGAACCCAAGGACGTCTTGATTAATAAGTGGGGATCTTCTCGGACCGCGGTCTCGATCTCTTCACCACCTCTCGCACTGGCAAGGCAGGCGATTTGCCCGGACTCTCCATCCACGAGCATCGCTAGAAACAGCTGCACGGGGGTTTTTACGGCAGACTCGATATACACCGAATGCACCTGCTCACCCTGCGCAGCAGTTTGCGGCGTAACCAAAACCGATCCCAACATGGACCGCGCCGCGCTTCCCACCTCAAGCGCAGTCTTAGCAAAAACCACGCCGCATACGTGTCGGTCATTGAGAAAATAACCCTGGGCCCGACCTCCCGCATGGACCTGCGCTTTGACGACCCACGGCCCTTCGCCAAGCTCGCCCGCGGCCTCCACTGCGCGAGACTCAGTCGTTGCCAGAAGTCCACGCGGCACCGGGATACCGCTCTCGCGCATTAACTCTTTCGCTTGATATTCGAATATATGCATAAGGTCGCCACAAAAAACCGACTCGACTTTTCGTTCCTAGTCAATTGCCACAGCGGGGTCTATCTGCAGAACAATCTTGCCGAAGTGGCCGGAGCGATCCATCAGTTCATGAGCGTCTCGAACCCGATCCAAAGGAAAAATATGATCGACCAGTGGTTTAAGACTCCCGCTTGAAAAAAGCGACGCCGTGCTGTCATAAAAACGCTTGATAATCATCGCTTTCTCGCCGACCGGCCGCGGTCGCAATACCGAACCCACAACTTTCTGCCGACGCACCATCAGCTGCGCCAGGTTTATCTCCTCTTTGATGCCCCCCATGACGCCGATCAGCACAAGGGCCCCACCGATCGCGAGCGAGGCCAGATTTTGTTTTAAATACGCGGCCCCAATGTGATCCAGAATAATGTCCACACCAGCCCCTTCGGTTTCTGCCTTGATGATCTCGGCAAAATCTTGCTTCTGATAGTCAATGACGTGATCCACGCCGAGCTCACGCACCCGTTCTACCTTCCCCGAGGATGCGGTTACAAAAATTGGACTTTGCGGAACAAGGGCCCGACATAACTGGATAGCTGCCGTATTGACACCTCCACCACCACCATGAAGCAATACGCGCTGCCCATCGCTGACGCCGGGGAACTGAAAGAGATTGAGATGCGCTGTGATGTAGGTCTCACTAACGCTCGCCGCCTCTGCCCAGCTTAATTCCGGCGGCACAGGCATCAGATGACCTTCCCACGCAACAGCATATTCCGCGTAACCGCCCCCGCCGACGAGGCCCATGACCCGATCTCCGACTGACCATCGGGTCGCCTCCGGACCTACCTCGACCACCTCTCCCGCAATCTCAAGACCCAACACCTTCGATTCGCCGGGTGGCGGCGGATAATTCCCCTGTCGCTGGACCACGTCGGGTCGATTCACGCTGCTCGCCAGCACCTTGACCATCACCTGTCCCTCGCCAGGGGCCGGACGATCCAGTGCGCTGACCTGCAACGTCTCCGGCCCACCAAACTCGTTCTGAGTGACTGCCTTCATCATCGGAGACTGAATCCTTTCTTTAAAAATTCGCGAGGCCGGATTGACCATGCGGAGCAAAGTCCGAGAGTTGGCCCGCAAGGGTGGTGCTCGTTGCCCTTCGAACTGAATAGTCCTCTCTGGTATACAATATACCATTTAATTCCATAAGAAACATTCTTACTAGCGCTTTCAAGCTAGCACAGAGTCCTTTCTGCTACCCTGCTGTCATGAAAGCCTACAAAAACAACGATTTTTTGGACAGCCCCGATGCCCGGCTGCTACGAATCCTATCGGAGTTCGTCGAACCAAAGGCCCGCTTTGCCAAAAACGGAATTGAGGACACTATCGTCTTCATGGGTTCAGCCCGCGCCCCCTCACCTGAGGAGGCATCCTCCCCAAGCGCCCTGGGATCTGCCTACGAGGCCTGTCGCGATCTCGCCTCTCGTTTTACCCAGTGGTCCAAGACGCTTCCCGAGGGACACCGGCGCTTCGTCGTCTGCTCGGGTGGGGGTCCGGGAATCATGGAGGCCGCCAACCGTGGCGCGTCGGAGGCCGGCGGAATCAATATCGGATTGGGGATTTCGCTCCCGCACGAGCAGGAAAACAATCGCTTTGTGACTCGGGAGCTCTCGCTGGAGTTCCATTACTTCTTCATGCGCAAGTTCTGGTTTGCGTACCTCGCGAAAGCCATCGTATTTTTCCCCGGCGGATTTGGAACGCTCGATGAGTTATTCGAGGTTCTGACCCTTGTCCAAACAAGAAAAATCAGAAAACACCTTCCGATCGTGCTTTTTGATAAAGCATTCTGGAGCGCAACCGTTAACTTCGATGCTTTGGTCGCCAATCACACCATCGCCGAAAAAGATCTCGATCTCTTTCTGATAACCGATTCCGTCGACGAGGCCTTTGATCACATTACGGAACAACTGATCCGCTTTGGCCTCGAAGAGCACGGGGCGCGCCTTTAGCCCGCGTGCCCCATCTCACCACCCTAAAGAGGATTGGCCGTGCTGAAAGGGATACGCCGCCACTAAGCCGCGCGATTACGGGATAGCCAGTCCTCCACCAGCGCCACGGTTTCGTCAACCGTCGCAATACGGCTTCCGCGCTGATCGGCAATCAAGGCCACCAGCTTGTCTACACGCTCGATGTTTGTGGCGCCTCCGGCGAGCGCTCTCGCCACCGAAGACGGATTTAGAAGAGATTCAGCAGCTTTTGCGTACTTCTCGAATGGAACGAAATCTGCAGGATCACCCCCAAGATCACAGCACAGGTCGACGACCGCTTGGTAGACCGCTCGGGTTTTCTTTAGGTCGCTGTACACCGCTTCTTTGATGGGCCGCATCGCATCGGGCTTTACACAGCGATAGTTCCCTGCCATGAGCATGGCCCATTTGGCAAAAGGCACGTAAAGCGAGTCATAGACCCGAAGTTTCACAGGGACCTCAGTGCTTTCATCATCTGAGAGCCTCATTCGAACCGAATCGATACCCGTCTCAAGATCGGTCAACATCGCGTTTGCTGCTTCAGAAGCAAACCGAGCGGCCTTGAAGTTCGTCGGCAGACGCACCTGAAGCACGTTGGGTGACTCCTCCGGCGGACGAAATGCTTGTGGATCCGGACTGCAGAGCGTCATCGCCTCGGGATCAAATGCATCCCAAAGATCGGGGTCATGAAAGCAGCCGCGAAGAGAATCGGTGTCAAGATTAGGTATTCGACGAAGATACGGCAACAACGGCATGTTCGTGATTGCTACAGAAGGTACATCATGTTTTGCCACGGCCAGCATAAGCTCCCGCACGCCGGCCGCGCTGTATTGCGGCTCCTGCATGGCCAACACAACGAGATCGTATTCCGATGGATCAGCACGCTCTGGCGAAACGGCATCCAGGACTCCCGGCAAATCGTTAGAGTGAATATCGACAAGGCCCTCGCGACCCTTTAGGGGCATCCGCACTACCGAACCTTGCGCATTAAAGACAGCTGCGGTCGATTCCCGGCACACCAAGGTGGCCGAATGACCGGCCATGAGGAGTTTGGTAGATAACAGCGAGCCATAAGACGCCCCAAGCACAAGCGTGCGGTATGGATTTTGTGCGGCCTCGCTAGACGCCTCTACTCTCGCAAGATTGTCCTGCGCACTACGCATAACAGTTGATACCTGTAAAAAAATTTAAGGCCCGAGTGTATCGCATTCGACTTTAAATTCGACCCTCCCTCATCGGATACTTTTGGGCACGATTGGGGCCAGAGAAGGATCCTTCAAATTTATTAAAATCAAGAATGGGCCGATGCCCATCCGGCGTGCCGGCGACACCTCTTTTCGCATAAGATTTTTTTTCGGTACGGATAAAAATAATATTTGCAGCGCAAGTTACGCGACGGACTGACCCAATAAACCTGATACCTCCCTTCTGGCATGGATCTACCCATACCTATCATTGATCTGCAATCAAACACGGGTCACCTCGAGGATCCTGCGATCGCGAACGCGCTGGACCGCGCCCTATCGTCCCTCGGGTTTTGTTATCTCACTGGGCATGGGGTCAATTTGGAGATTATCGGGAATGCTTTCAGGGCCAATCGCGAGTTTCACCAGCTCCCTGCTGAGGCAAAAGCAGATCTTAAGATCAACGCCCAGCACCGAGGCTATATTGCCCGTGACACCAGCACGACCCGCACGTCATCAGTCGAGCGCGTCGAGACGCCTAACCGATCAGAATCCCTGATGCTGATGCAGCCGGTCGATCCGTCGGATAAGCGATGGGGCTCCGGTATTTTCGGTCCCAACCAATTTCCTGACCGCGACCTTCCGATGTTCAGGGTCTGGTCTGTCGAATATTTTGATGCGATGTCGCGACTCGCCCTGGAACTTACAGGGCGGC